>DDLS01000048.1 GCA_002340255.1 Cyanobacteria bacterium UBA2566 | reverse complement strand
TTTTTCTGCGCCGTTGCGGATTCCGCAATCTTTGAAGTTAGGCTTTCTGTTTCCCTCGTCGCGGGTGGGTCAGTGACCCACTTTATTGTACCGCAAAGCCGTCCTAAAAGGACGGGGTTTTCAACCCATTTTTCTGATAAGAATCTCTAATCTCCCCTAGCCGCCCCCGGAAAATTGGCTTACAATAGCTCTCAAGATAGGCTGCGGCGTTGGTGACTGCCAATAACGTTTTATGATCTATGCTTGACTTAATAAGGGAACTGAACCGAGATCCTAGCAGCAGTAAACCGAGCCAGTACTCGGAAACGAATGCGGGGACTTCAGTACCCACCTGGTAACCCCAGGTCAAAAGCTGAGGCAAGACGGCGTTGCGGTCTATCTCACTCGGAAATTAGGAAATAGAAAATAAGAAAATTAACGCCACAAAGTACTTGAGTGATGATAGAATCAAGGATGCTCTGGAAAGGAGCGCACTTGTGTTTTTCTCTACTGCAATTCCTATGACGAAAACCTTTACTGTTGAAATTCATCACCAAGGAACAAGCTATACGATTGAAGTTCCTGAAGATCGCAAAATTCTAGAGGTAGCCAATGATTATTCTCAAGAAGGAAAATTACCTGAATTACCTCAGTCTTGTTTAGCAGGAGTCTGTGAAACCTGTGCTGTATTAGTGACAGAAGGAAGCGTGCGCTATCGGGATGAGAATGATGCGATGGGGTTGAGTCCTGAGTTGCGCAAGAAAGGATATGCTCTGTTGTGTTCCGCTTACCCTCAATCGGATATTAAATTGGTGACGGAGAAAGAGGATGAAGTCTATGACCTCCAATTTGTGAAATAGTAAAGTCTCAACACCAATGACCCATTACCAGCGCGAAGCGCCATAAATAAATGACGACTCACTTTATTACAGCCGAAATAGATTTACAAGCTACGCCCAACAAACTGCATCAAGAAATTGAAGCAGAACTCGAAAAGCGGGGAGAACCTTTGCGTTGGGCAGTGACTGCTGTGGATGAAGAGCAGCAAAAGGCGACGGTAGAAGCGGTGGCGATCCAAGAGGCGTGAATCATCGTCCCTATACGGTTGTTTTAATTATCCCGACGGGCATTGGTGCAGCCATCGGGGGCTATGCAGGAGATGCCCTACCTGTAGCTAAAGCGATCGCCTCCATAAGCGATCGCCTGATTTCCCATCCTAATGTCCTGAATGGTGCATCCCTCTATTGGAATATTCCCAATGGTTTGTATGTGGAAGGCTATGCCCTAGATCGGTTTGCTGCCCAAGACTGGGGACTGCGCCCCGTAAATAGTAACCGCATTGGCTTACTGTTAGATCGGGCGATCGAGCCAGAGTTGCGCACTCGTCATCTCCAAGTAGCCGATGCAGCACGGGCAACCTTGGGATTAAACATTACTGGATATGTAATTACCGATCGCCCCTTAGAAGTCCAGTTAACCCAGGGAGAAAGTCATGCCAGTTGGGGAACTCTCGGCAACCCGGATAGCTTACTCAGAGCAGCGGAAAAACTGAAAGAGGAACAGGGAGCAGAGGCGATCGCCGCAGTCGCCAGGTTTCCCGACGATACCGACAGTGAAGCCTTACAAAACTATCGCCAAGGACAAGGTATAGACCCCATTGCCGGCGTAGAAGCCATTATCTCCCATCTTGTAGTTCGCACCTTGGGCATCCCCTGTGCCCATGCTCCTGCCCTGCAACCCCTCTCCCTCAATCCTCAGCTCTCCCCCCGTTCTGCGGCTGAGGAACTCGGATATACTTTTTTGCCCTGTGTTTTAGTCGGACTCAGTCGTGCCCCCCAACTCCTGACTCCCTTGGCTCCCTATTCCCCCCAACCGACTGATATTTGGGCCGATCAAGTCGATTCGGTGGTGATTCCCGCAACAGCCGGTGGGGGGAGTGCTATCTTAAAGTTAAGTCAAACCTCGACTTGCATCATTGCCGTGAGTGAGAATACAACCGAGATGCGATCGCCTCCAGAACTACTCAAAATCCCAGTGGTGCGAGTAAACTCTTATTTAGAAGCCCTTGGAGTCTTAGTCGCCCATCGGTCTGGGGTAAGCCTAGAATCTCTTGGGTCGAACCTATTGCCTTTATAGGGGAAGGGATAAGCGACCCCAAAATTGACCTTTCTTCACCTAAATGCCTGTGAGTGACCAACATAATCCAGACTTGGAACCCATGACTCGATCGCAAATCCTGATTGCCATGGGAGTGACTGCCGTTATTCTACTGATTATCGCTAAACTGTGGTTGGCGATCGGTTCGATCGTGCATCTTCGCGCTCAATGGGAACTGGGTAAACTGGCGATCGGTATCTTGCTTGGTCTAGGGATTACTGCTGCTAGTGCCCTAGTTTATAGTGTATGGCCAGCCTATCGCCAAAGTGCCGATGTTTACCTCGGTCTTGTTCTCAAACCCTTAACCTATCCCGATATTCTCTGGTTAGGCTTACTGCCGGGTTTAAGCGAAGAATTTCTCTTTCGAGGGGTGATGCTCCCTGCCCTAGGATTGAACTTTACTGGTTTGATCTTATCAAGCCTCTGTTTTGGTGTTTTACACTTGAGTGGTAGCAATCAATGGCCGTATGTCATTTGGGCGACCCTAGTCGGACTAGCCCTAGGATATAGTGCTTTAGCCACCGGTAACTTACTGGTTCCGATTTTAGCCCATATTCTCACGAATC
Source organism: Cyanobacteria bacterium UBA2566 (assembly GCA_002340255.1). Classification (GTDB taxonomy): domain Bacteria; phylum Cyanobacteriota; class Cyanobacteriia; order Cyanobacteriales; family Desertifilaceae; genus Roseofilum. Next base: position 17,960 of record DDLS01000048.1, on the reverse strand, counting down.
TAGTCTCTAGTTTCACCTGGAAAATGGGCAATCCAACTTAAGCCGTTAATCTTCTATTCACTCCAGCTTTTTAAATTCAGCTAGGAGGTTCAGGTGAAACCACACCCATACAATCCCCATCAGATTAGGGTAGCTCTAACAGCCTTAGGTTTATGGAGTTGCCTACTTTTGTTTGGGTTAGTGTTTGCACCTTTACATGGTGTCAACAGCTTACAGCAGATTTATCCTTTAATTAGCATTCTACTACCTCTGATGCTCCTCTCCTACTGGGGAGGATTGAAAGTAGGGTTAGGGAGTGCTATATTAGCGAATCTAATTCTTATCTATAATTATTTTATCCCTGGCGATCGCCTTTTTTTCCCCCAGACCCCTTTAGAATTGGGTTTATCGGCGTTCCTCATGTTTAGTCTGGCTCTTTTCATCGGTCATACCCAAGATCAAAATAAATCCCTGATCGGCAAGCTCCAAAATACCCAAAATTCCTTAGACAAAAGTTTAGATAGACTCACCAGCTATAATATTCTGCTTCAAGAACTACTCCGAGAAAGCCATGTTTACTATCAATCTTTAGCTGATATTCTACCCCAAATTATCTATCGGGTCGATTGTGAAGGTAAATTAACTTTTGTCAATCAAGCCTTTTTAAAAACCCTGGGACATGAACAGACAGAGATTATTAATAAACGCTTAGATCGAATTTACCCTCCAGAGTTAGCCCAAAAATTCATGAGTGAAGATCGATGGGTTCAAGAAACAGGAAAGGGGTTAGATAGGATCGATTCTCAATGCTTTCCCTCTAGCGATCGCCCCCATTATTTTCATGTCATTAAAACGCCCATACATAATGCCCATGGGGATATTGTTGGCACTCAATCTGTGAGTTTAGATATTACTGAGCGTCACAGCATTTTAGAAGCCTTGCAAAAAAGTCAAAAACGCTATGAATTGGCAACCCAAGCAGGCAGAGTTGGCATTTGGGAATGGGATTTTATCGAAAATACTTTCAAGTTAGATGCTAGTTTGCAACGGTTATTAGGGTATCATACTGAAGATAAACAGCCGGAGTTTAAAGACTGGTCAAAACGAATTTATAGCGAAGACAAAAGAAGCTTAGTCCAACAAATCCATCGAGTTATAAATGGAGAAATGAAACACTATGAAATCACACAAAGACTCATTCATAAAAATGGCACTATTCGTTGGTTTCTGTTGCGCGGTAGTGTACAAAGAAACGAGCAAGACCAGGCTATTCAGTTGATGGGCACAGGGACTGATATTACCGAATTTAAAGCAACTGAAGAAGCTCTAATCAAAGCGGAGAAGAAATATCATAGTATTTTTGAAAATGCCATTGAAGGTATTTTTCAATCTACGTTGGATGGGGCATTTATTAACGTTAATCCTGCATTTGCCAAGATTTTAGGGTATGCTTCACCTGAAAATCTCATACAAATTATTGAGAGTATTCAAGAACAAGTTTATGTGGATTCACAACAGCGCGATCGCTTGATTACTCTCATTGAGGAAAAGGGAGAAGTATTAGGGTTTGAATCTCAAGTTTATCGTGTTGACGGGAGCCAAATCTGGATTTCGGAAAATTGTCATGCCGTGCGAAGTAACAAAGGTCATTTACTATACTTTGAAGGTACAATTGAAGATATTACAGAGCGCAAGAAAGCCCAAGAGATTCTAGAATATCATGCGTTTCATGACCCATTAACCGGACTGTGTAATCGTTCAGCATTGGTGGGTAAAATTGAAGAGTGTTTAACTCAAGTTCTGGGAAAAACAGGACATTTTTTTACGGTTTTAATGATCGATCTCAATCGCTTTAAGATCATTAATGATAGTTTAGGTCACTTTGTGGGAGATCAACTCTTAATTAGTGTGGCGAGACGATTAGAAACCTATGTGGCTAATTGTGGAATTGTATCTCGATTGAATGGAGATGATTTTGCGGTTCTGATTCCAGAAATCCAGAATTATGAGGAAATTATGGAATTAGCAAATTGCATGGAAGAAGCACTTGCCCATGAGCCGTTTTGGGTGCAAGGTCATGAAGTATTTCTCAGTGCTAGTATAGGCATTGTTTTATCCCATCATGCGTCTACCGGATTGGTGTATGAGGATGCCGAACGTTTACTCAAAGATGCAGATACGGCGATTCATCATGCCAAACGCAAGGGTAAAAATCATCATCAATTGTTTGATAGTACCATGCGATCGGTCGATGAATGTCAGTTTCAGCTAGAAATGGATTTGCGTCGGGCGATCGAACGACAGGAGTTTTGCTTGTACTATCAACCGATTATTTCTTTACATACCGGAAAAATTAGTGGATTTGAATCGTTAATTCGGTGGAAAACCCAGGACAATCAAGTGATTAGTCCCGGTCGGTTTATTCCTTTAGCGGAAGTAACGGGTTTGATTGTGACCATAGGAGAATGGGTGATTGATGAAGCCTGTAGACAAATTAAGCAGTGGCAAATCGATGGCTTGTTATTCGATCCCTTCTATGTGAATGTGAATGTGGCGGGTCGCCAGTTTTCTCAAGCGGGCTTGGTTGATATTATTATGCAATCTTTGCAACGCCATCAATTACCCCCCAATTATTTCCAAGTGGAAATTACGGAAGGGTTAATGATGGAAAATTTAGATTCTGTGGTGGAGCAATTATGCCAATTGCAAGAGTTAGGGGTCAATCTTTGTATTGATGATTTTGGGACGGGACATTCGAGCTTAAGTCGCCTCCAGTTGTTTCCTATTGATACTCTGAAAATCGATCAGTCGTTTATTCCTTTAAATTCTGAGGTGGAAAAGGATTGGGAGTTGGTGAAATCGATTGTGAATTTGGGCCATAGTTTGTCGATGCATGTGGTGGCTGAGGGAGTAGAAACGGTGGAACAGCAGCAGAAGTTGACGCAATTGGGGTGTGATTATGGACAAGGGTATCTGTTTGCGAAACCCTTGACACAGGAGGCGGTGAGAGAGTTTTTACGGCAAAATCCCGTTTTCTAAGGTTTCAGAAATCTTATGACTTGTTCTAAGATGCGTTCGGAAGCGTGACCATCTCCAAAGGGGTTAATCGCGGTTGCTATGCGCTGATAGAGGTTGGGTTGAGAGAGGAGTTCAGAGGCAGCATTCAAGATAGAGTGAGATTCTGTACCGACTAAGCGGGCAGTGCCAGCGGCGATCGCCTCTGGACGTTCTGTTGTCTCCCGCAGTACTAATACCGGTTTGCCTAACGAGGGCGCTTCTTCCTGAAGTCCTCCAGAGTCGGTTAGCACAAAATGACAGGCGGCGATCGCCCCCACTAACTGGGCATAATCTAAGGGTTCCGTTAAAAAGATGCGATCGTGGTTGCCGAGTATTCGCTGTAAGGGTTCGCGCACTGTGGGATTGCGGTGTAAGGGCAAAACCAGGGCGGTATCTGGGAATTTGGCTAAGATTTGTAGGAATCCTTCGGCGATCGCCTCTAACGGACTGCCCCAATTTTCCCGCCGATGCACCGTCGCCAATAACACCCGATATTTAGACCAGTCTAACCCCCCAATCTCACACCCACTCTGAGATTCAGCCACCTTCAAGAGCGCATCAATCACCGTATTTCCCGTCTGATGAATCTCTCCCACCACCCCAGAGCGCTGTAAATTCTCCACCGCCAACTCCGTAGGGGCAAAATGTAAATGGGCTAACTGGGAAATCAAGCGCCGATTCGCCTCCTCTGGATAGGGATTCCAAAGTTGATCCGTGCGTAATCCAGCCTCCACATGGGCAACCGGAATTTTCTGGTAAAATGCCGCTAAGGTCGCTGAAAATGCCGTGGTCGTATCTCCCTGTACAATGACCAAATCTAATCCCAACTCCACAAACAGAGCTTCTAAACCCTGCAAACTGCGACAAGTAATATCCGTAAGCGTCTGTTTCGGCTGCATAATCTGCAAATTATGGTCAGCCGTTAGCCCAAATAACTCCATTACTTGGGCGACCATCTCTTGATGTTGACCCGTTAAAATAACTTCAGTCTCAAACTCTGGAGCTGCTCTAAACTGAGCGATCGCAGGCGCTAACTTAATCGCCTCTGGGCGAGTGCCCACAATAATCCCAATTCGCCAAACTTTAGACATACTTTATACAAATAAAACAGAAAAAAAGGAGTACAATGGAAAATTGACTGGTTTCCCTTGGATGCCATCTTACACCTTAACCTTTTGATGCATCGATCGCCGATGCCCGAAGTTTTATAAGACACATGCCCAACCCCCCGTGAATTCATTCCGAGGATGAAGGCTAAAGTGTAGGTTAAAACCTGCACTTACTGATGTATTGTACAGGACTTAGCTATGACCCAATCCCCCCAGAAAAAACCGCCCTCTCCTCCTCCTCGTCCCCCGGCTCCTCCCCCGCGTGCAGCCGCTAGTGCAGATGGAGCTACCCAACAAATGCCTGCCAGAACCATGCCCATGAATCCCCAGGCAGCGAAGGCAGCCAAGGCTAAGGCAGCTCCCCCTCCAGGAGCAGCGCCCAAAGCCGCCAAGCGGTCAGCGGCCAAAGCAGGGCCGAGTCCGGGTAATCCCACCCTCCAAGAAATTGTTAAACGAGCCGACGAAGATGGGGTCTCTGATATCCACGTAGGGGTTAATGAAATTCCTCGCTTTCGGAAACGGGGTGATATTACCAGTCTGGAATATCCCAGAACTGACCTGAATACATTCATGAGCTGGTTGCGAGAATGTATGACGGATGAAGAAATCCGTCAATTCCAAGACCACCTCGATTTTGACGGTGCATTTGATTTTGGCTTTGTGCGAATTCGGATTAATGTCTTTGATTCGTTGGCCGGACCAGCTATGGTGCTGCGCTTGATTCCATCGAATATTTTGACGATGGAACAGTTGAAATCTCCAGAAGTGTTCAAGGATATCTGTCACTATCACAAGGGGCTGATTCTGGTGACGGGGCCCACGGGTTCCGGGAAATCGACCACCATGGCGGCGATGATTGACTATATCAATCGGAACATGGCCCACCATATTATTACGATTGAAGACCCGGTGGAGTTTGTCCATGTGAGTCAGAAATCCTTGGTAAAACACCGGGAAGTCGGCCGTCATACCCGGGAATTTAAGAATGCCCTGAAAGCGGCTCTGCGGGAAGACCCGGATTTGATGTTGGTGGGGGAAATTCGGGACAAGGAAACCATGGGTATCGCCCTGAAAGCTGCCTCGACCGGTCACTTGGTGATGGGAACCTTGCACACCAATAGTGCGGTAAAAACGATTGAGCGGATTATGGGGATGTTTCCCCCCGCAGAACAGCCAGCCCTGCGAGTTTCACTTGCGGAGTCTTTGGTCTGTATTGTTGCTCAAGGTTTGTGTAAAACAACGGATGGGAAGCGGGCGGCATTCCATGACATTATGATTGCTACGGATGCGGTGAAAGAGTATGTAATCAAAAATGACTTAGAGGCCATTACCCAAATTATGCTTCGGTCAGAGTTTGAAGGGATGACGACGATGAATAAGGCTCTGTATAATCTCTATCAAGAGGGTCGGATCACGGAAGAAACGGCCCTAGAGAAATCGCCAACGCCAAATGAAATGGCCCAATTCCTCCGAGGTCGGATTTAATTTAGACTAAGGGAATGATGGGTTCTGAGTCATTCAAGGCGATCGCCCTATTCACTCCTGGGGGGGACATTGTTTACTGCATCGATCCGAGGAAACGGAATCGATGGCATATCGATCTGTGTGCTAAATTGCAGACTCTTTTGGATCTCAGTGCTGCCCCCCATTTTTTGGTTCCCTGTTATACGGCAACCCTAGATCGATGGATCGATCCCCACACTCAGCAAACCCATTGTGTGGCTGAAGCTTACCCCCTGGTGTTTGATTATGCACCGCTGTTAAATGCGCTATTTGGCTTAGAGGTCGAGTGGAAACGGGTATCTTGTGATACTGAGCTGTGCGATCCGATCGCGATCGCCTCCTATTACGAACAATTTCCCCAACTCTGGGAAGATCATGATTGGGTGGTGCGAGTCCAACATCGCTCTGTAGAAGAGATGCAACCGGACTTATCCCTAGAAGAATTCAACCCCCACGGCTATATTTTTCGCTTATTTGTCTCTGGAAATCACAACACAACAGAGCGACTATTACACAAAGTTCACTTGTTTTTAGAACAAAGTCTTTCTCAACCCTACACCCTGAAAGTGATTGATATTCTCAAACATCCCGATCTCGCCGAACAGGATCAGGTCTTAGCTACCCCCACCCTACTCCGAGTTTGGCCTCAACCCATGCGTCGCGTGGTTGGAGAAATTGAATATCAGGAACAACTATTTCGCCTGATTCATTAGGGAATGGGGAGAGCTAGATATAATAGGCGTGAGTTTCTGAGGTTGAGCTATGACAGAGGAAACGCGGGAAGAAGAACAAGAAGAACAGCGATCGGAATCAGTAAAAATTGATAACGCATCCGCTCGCCAATGGATTCGCGGGCCGTTGCTGACATTTGTGCGATGGATGCCATTAGGAGCCACTGGTGGCCCATTTATTGCCTTCCTCTTACAACAAGAGTGGTTGATGGCAGTGCTACTATTACCGGTGAATGCGGTTAGTGTCGCTTGGGGTGCTTATTCTGAGAGCTTTTTGATAGGTTTAGCTGAGATCTATGAGGGGAGAGGCAAGGAAGATGCGAAAGGTTTAATTAACTGGATAGACCGGACAAATAAAAGGATTGAAGAAGCGATTCAATGGCAGTTAGCAGGAGTGGATGAGAAATACTTAACGCTGCAAGGCAATACCTGCCAAGACTTTAAGATGGAAGGGTTTAAGCCTGGCTTAAGTATCTTTACTCCCTTACTCAATGAAGTCTTTGTTCCCTTGGGCTTAAGTAATGCCTTTATTCGCAACTTTGAAGGGGAATCTTTGCCCCTCTTTGCAGGAATGAAGTGGAATCGGGAAAAGCTCGAAAAATTACAAGAAAAGGGTTTACAGATTTGGGAAATTTTAAAACAAGCAGAGAAAACGGAAGCCTATCGCCGGTTAGCGATTATTTCCTGGGGTGGATATGGGAAAACGACACTGTTGCGCCACATCACGTATATTTATACTGAGAAGAAACAAGGAAAATATAGAGCGCCGAAACTATTGCCGGTTTTATTATTACTGCGTCATTGGCAATCTGCGATCGTGAATGAAAGTCAGTTAACGCTACCCCAACTCATTGAAGAGTATCATATTCCTCAGCTACCTGGATATCATAAACTACAACTGCCTCCGAATTGGGCTAGGAACCATCTGCGAGACGGTAAGCTGTTGGTGATGATTGATGGGTTTGATGAGGTCAAAGAAGGCTGGCGCACTCAGATTAGCGAGTGGATTGGCAAAGAAATGAGTCAGTATCCGCAGGCTTATTTTATTGTCACCTCCCGTCCCTCCGGGTATAAGTCGTTTTCTTCGGAGTATAAACTGAAGGCTGAGTTATTTATTCAGCCGTTTAATCGCCATCAGCAAGAGAGATTTATTCAGAATTGGTATGGATGCCAGGAGAGATATTCTAGAGGGGGAAGAAATACTCCAGAGGTAAAAGCGGAAGCAACGACAAATGCCAATAATTTATTACAGCAGTTAGAGCAGCGTCCGGAACTGAATGACTTGGCCAAAATTCCCCTGTTGTTAAATTTAATTGTGAATGTTCATCGGTCTTATCCCGGTGAAAAATTACCTAAGCGGCGCAGTGAATTATATCGAGAAGTGATCGGTTTGCAGTTGGGTAATCGTCCTTTAGCGAGGAATATAGACTTGCTGTTACCGGCGGATGAAACGCAGAAAATTTTACAGAGATTAGCCTTATATATGGTACTAAAAAATGAGCCAGAAATTGATTATCATTTGTTATACTATTGTATCAATGCTCTAGTGACCAGGATTGATGCTTCAGTAGATACGAATGCTTTTATTCAACAACTGGTTGATGTGAGCGAACTACTGGTGAAACGCGATAATGGTTATCAGTTTGCTCATTTAAGTTTTCAAGGATATTTAGCTGCAAGCGAAATTATTCGCATTCATAAAGAGGTGTTATTAATCAAAAATTGGCAAGAGTCTTGGTGGCGAGAAACGATATTGTTGTATGCGGCACAAGTGAATCCCAATCCGTTTTTGAAAGCGTTAATTAATGTGGGTACGTCAGAGTCTGTTGCTTTGGCTTATGATTGCATTCAAGAAACGCCTCGCAAAGTCTCTCCAGAGATAGAAAATGAGTTACAAGAACTAGAAGCGAGTGTTAGTAATTTATTGTTTCGAGATTTGCAACGTTATCTGAGCAATAGAGAATGGCGAAACGCAGACGAGGAAACAACCCGTTTAATGCTGCAGTTAGGCGATGATGAAGATAAAGGGTATTTAGTTATCGATGATTTACGCAAATTTCCCCGTAATGAGTTACAAGTGATAGATAGTTTGTGGGTGAAGTATAGCAATGGGAAATTTGGCTTTTCTGTTCAAAAGAAAATTTGGCTTGATTTGGGAAAATTATTAGGAAAGTCTAATATAAACACTTGGAAAAATTTTTGCGAACACATCGGTTGGAGAAAGGATAACGAATGGTTAAATCATAATGATCTCACTTTTAATGCAAATGCACTACAAGGGCATTTTCCATGGTTTAAGACGCTGTTACTGGGGTCGTCAAAGGGCGGGATGAGGATTGATGTTGATACTTTTTTCTCTTATCTAGACTCTAGCACATAAGGGATTCACAGAATTATCAAGATTTATTATCAATAGATTAGATGCGCTAGTTTCACGCTTTCAGCATTTCATTACCTGCTATATCAATGAACAATTAACAATGGTTCTGAATATCAAGTCTGAATAATCAATTACGATATGTCATTGCGAATGAAGCGCCAGCGCAATGAAGCAATCGCAAAATTCCCGAATCTTGGCGATTTCTTCCCTGCGATCGCAATGACAACTCAAATCTATCAATCAACAATATACCTCATAGCAGCGCGAAGTGCTGTATCCTGCCCACCTTACAATTGCTTTGCCATACCATCCGCCTTACAAAATCGTTAAATACAGCGCTTTGCGCTGTTATGAGGGACAGTGTTGAATCCTCAAAGCTATGTACCAAAAGCCTATTCCCTATTCCCTATTCCCTATTCCCTATTCCCTAGCGCAAAGCGCTATAAGTATCCATTGAATCGTCAGGCAACAGCTTCAACTGCCGATTCTTTAAATCCAACTCTATCCCCAACGTCTCCAAAGGAATCACCCCCATTAACGGCTCCCTTCCTCCGGGTAATTCCAAACATTCAAATGTTCCCTCGCGCCCCATAATACAAACAGACGCATCACGAAAGATTCGCGCTTTACTCAATCCCGTGGCTGTGGAGACATTTACTTCCTTGAGCAATTCCAATCCTAAAGTGGCGATCGCATCTGAAGGTAAACACAATAACGTAGCTCCCGTATCCACGAGAACATCTGTCAGCGTCATTGAGCGCACTTCTTCTGGAGTAATATACCCTCGCGTTGCCGTAGACTGATCGGCGCGATTGGTGACTTTTAAAGTCGTTTCAACTTTTCCCATGGGAGTTTCAGTGGATGGATTCATAACTTTTGCTCTCTTACACTACCTCAATTATGACTACTGAGTCAGGTGGGCAGGAAAACCAGTAATACAGCGCTTTGCGCTGTTATGAGGGACAGTGTTGAATCCTCAAAGCTATGTACCAAAAGCCTATTCCCTATTCCCTATTCCCTAGCGCAAAGCGCTATATTATTCAACATTAATAAAAATAGCCTGCCCACCCTACGATAATTTGCTTGTCACTATTACCCATTACCAGCTAGATTAGCGTTTCCAGGCTAAAGTTAAGCCATCGCCAATGGGGACTAAACTTAACTCAATTCGCTCATCTTTTTTGAGCGTTTGATTAAACGCTCGAAGGGCTTTGGTGCGGGGATCGTCTACTTGCGGATCGGCGACTTTTCCTGCCCATAACACATTATCAATGGCAATTATTCCTCCGGGACGCACCAAGGTTAAGGCTTTTTCGTAATAATTAATATAATTGCGTTTATCGGCATCAATAAAGGCAAAATCAAATGTATTGTTTTCTCCGTTCGCTATCAGTTGATCCAGGGTGTCTAGAGCGGGAGCAAGGCGCAAGTCGATGCGATCGCTAACTCCTGCCTTTTGCCAATAGCGACGTGCTATATTCGTTACCTCTGCATCCACATCACAAGCCACGATCTGACCCTCTGGAGGTAGTGCTAAGGCCACAACTAGGCTACTATATCCTGTAAACACCCCAATCTCTAAGGTTTTCTTCGCCCCCATTAACCGCACTAGAAACGCCATAAACTGACCTTGTTCCGGGGCAATTTGCATTCCTCCCCTAGGATTTCCAGCCGTTTCTGCTCGCAGTTCGGCTAAAATCTCCGGTTCTCTCAGGGAAACTTTTTGTAGATAATCATACAGCTCAGGGGTTAGATTTAACGATTTTAGGGACATACCAAAATCATCACTTTAAGAACTTTAGACTTTAGACTGGCTCTCCAGCAACTCTAGAATACCACGCTCATCAAACTCAGCCGTTAACTCTAGGAGGCGATCGCTAAACGCTTCATATTCGCTTTTCTTCTCTTTTAGCCGATAAGCAGTTTCCTCAATCGCGTCAATATCTCCAATTTTCAGCGCTCTATAGAGGGGTTGTAAATACTCTGGCTTCGGCACAATCATCGGAGATGGATCGCAGGGAAGCGATGAGGGCTTCTGTTCATAAATCCATTGTAAGTGGAGATAGCGCTTCAAAGCAGTAAACAACTTTTCCATGTCCAACGGCTTATCTAGAAATTCATTACATCCAGCGGCGATCGCCAAATTCCGATCTTCTAAAGACACACTTGCACTCACCGCCAATACGGGCAAATCTTGTGAATAGGATTCACGAATCCCTTTAGCAAATTCATAGCCATCCATCTCTGGCATGATAATATCCGTCATCACTAAATCAGGAGCTACTTTCACCAATTTTTCTAATCCTTCTCGTCCATTTTTAGCCTCTGATATCACAAACCCCAAAGGAGTTAAAATTTCATAAACAACGATTCGGTTCAGGGTTTGATCGTCAACCACCATAATTTTTTTCGCTTCCCCTTGATAACCGATAATTTTACCTTGTTCTAAAATCGCAGCACGGCTTACCCATTCATCAGAAACCTCTACCTCTACTTCAAAGCCAAACTTACTCCCCCGCCCAAATTCACTTTCTACTTCAAGGTTACTTCCCATCATCGTCACAATTTGCCGACAAATAGTTAACCCCAAACCCGTTCCTTCTGACTTCCTAGACTGCGAACCCACCTGTTCAAACGGCAAAAAAATCTGCCCCAATTGTTCAGGAGTCATCCCGATACCTGTATCTTCAATCACAAAGCAAATTCTAACTCGATGAGGCTCTAGATCGCGATCGCACACATCAACCTTAAATGTCACCACACCTCCATCGGTAAATTTAATCGCATTGCCTAATAAATTCAATAACACTTGTCGTAGACGCTTTTCATCTGCTTTTACCCCGACTGGCAAGCAATCATCGATCAATATCTTCAGATCAAGCCCTTTACTGGTTGCTTTTACTTTTGCCATTTCTGCTACAGCGATCAAAAAAGATGGAAAATGAAAATCGCTGTTCACCAAATTCATTTTCCTAGCTTCAATTTTAGCTAGGTCTAAAATATCATTAATTAAAGTCAATAAGTGAGAGCCTGCTTGATGAATAATCGTCACTCCCTTACGATAGTCATTGAGATCCTGAGCGCGATCCATAATTTGGGCATAACCGAGGATGCCATTTAAGGGGGTACGCAACTCATGGCTCATATTAGCTAAAAATTCACTTTTAGCTTGGTTTGCACTATCGGCTACTTTTTTCGCTTCCGCCAATTCCGCTGTTCGCTCTTCTACCCGTTGTTCCAAATCTGTAAAATAGGCTTTCAGTTGACTTGTCATGCGATTAAACGCATCTGCTAAGGTTTTCAGTTCTGTAATATTACCCTTTTTAACCTGTTGATTTAAATCTCCATGAGACATTAATTCTGAAGATTGAACAAGAGCTAGAATCGGTTCGCTAATCCAACGAGATGTATAAATTCCCAGGGTGATAGCAATTCCTAATGCAGCTAAACAAAGCCATATCGTTCTCACTGTATTGGCATCAATTTCCGCCATAAAATCTGATTCAGGAATCACCACCAGAATCAACCAATCTAATCCCTGTTCATTTCCTAAGGGAGTAACTTGTAAAAAATACTTTTCTCGATCGATCCAAAACTCCAATTGTTGGGTTCGATCGATTTGACTTAGTTGTAAAAACTTTGCTTCTAAAAATTGGCTGGCTTCGCGAATAGATACCCTTGAGCTTTCGCTCGCTTCTAAGCGCTTCGGTTCTTGGGTGATTTCATCTTTAAGATAAGGAGATTCCTGGGTTGAAGATCCAATCACATAGCCCGATCTTTCTATAATCACAATTTGACCGGATTGTCCTATTTTAATCGAGGCTAAAAACTGGTTAATTACATCTAAGGGAATATCCACACCAGCGACACCGATGAATTGATCCTCTGGATCAAAAATAGGTTGAGCCGCCGTAACGCCTAAAATATTATCAGCGTAGGTATAGACCTCACTCCAAATTTGGCTATTTTCTTTAACTGCTTTTTGATACCAAGGTCGTGTAGTGGCATCAAAAAAATTGTAGGGGGTCAGTACATCAGTGAAGTTACCTTGAGAATCGACTGGATAACTGATCAATTCTCCAGGTTTCAGATTTTCCGTAAATTCCCAAACAAAAGTATCGTTGATCTCATATCGACCAGCACCTACAAATCCTCCAACTTTGTTTCCTACATAAATATAAAGAGGATAATTTTGACCAAAGGCATAACTTTGATTTAAAAATTGTCGATTTAAAGCTTCAATATTATTCAAATCTAGCCATCCTTGTTGAATGGCATGAGCATTAGCTGCATTAATTTGATGGGGAATGGCTAAATAGTTGTCGAGATAGCTCTGAACGCGCCCAGTGATTTCAGTTCGCAGTTGAGAGGCGACATTATTCACTGCTTTTTTTCCATTTTTTAAAGAAAAATAACCGGTTAGTCCAACTGCTGCAAAAATCTGTATTAGGAAAGGAACAACCAGAACCAGACGAAGAGGAAGCGATGGTGAGGTTTTAGAATCGCTCATGAGTTGGTCTCCAGTTTTTAGTAATAACTTAATTATAGATATTTACTCAAGTATACTAACCTTATGGGGGCGATTGTAAATGTTATCTAGATTACGACTCAACTCGGTTAGATTTTTCGTTATTAAAGTTCAATTAGGAGAGTTGCATTCTATCAACTCTCCTAGATTCTGATTAGCGATCGCGGCTAATCAGTAGCAACTGTGCTAGTTGCAACACTGCATATAATGCTGTGGCCACATAAGTCCAAGCAGCCGCTTGTAGAACCGCCTTAGCGCCTCGATTTTCTTCTCCTTGCAGAATCCCTAGATTATCAATTAACTTCAGGGCGCGACTAGAGGCATCAAATTCTACCGGTAGAGTAACCACATGGAAGGCGATCGCGCCCACAAATAATCCGATTCCTAAATTAATCACTAAGCTAGAAATTGTACCTAAACCGCCCAAAAATAACCCTAAAATCACGAGCATCGGGCCAAACTGAGACCCTAAATTAGCCACGGGCACTAAATTTGCCCTCAGATTCATAAAACTATAACCCTTCTTATCTTGCAATACATGACCACATTCATGGGCTGCCACCGCAGCAGCAGCTAAAGAAGAAGAATTATAGATCCCTTGAGAAAGGCGTACCGCTTTCGCATTCGGGTCATAATGGTCGGTTAATTCTCCAGCAACCGGTTCAATACTAATATCTGTAATTCCCATTTGATAGAGAATGGTTTGAGCCACTTCTGCACCCGTCATTCCCATACTAGAGGGAATTTGGGCATAACGCTGATAGGTGCTACGGATTTGGTTTTGCGCCCAGAACATTAAGAGTATTCCTGGGATCAGAATTAGATAGGAGCTATAGTAAGACATACAAAAATCAATCTCCAAAATGCTCAAAGTGATAGAGAGCTACAGCAGAAACGGCTGTAAGGGTTTGAGTGCCTCAATCTCAGAATTGCTATTGAATCTAGTCTAGTCTTGACCGTTTTAAAACCGCATGGTAAGGGAGATACGGTTTTCTCGAGTGTGAACCGAATCACCGATTAAAAGCCAGATGCTCAGGGAGAGATCTAGTGAGAAACCGCCCCTCTAGCTGTTATTAAAAACAACAAAACTGCCGTAGTCTAGCGGATTCTACTACTGACATGAGAATATCTGTAGCTACCGGTTTGACTAAATATCCATCTACCCCTAGATGGGATTCTTGATGTAACCAACTGGGAGCATGACAATCCGTTAGGGCAATAATAGTCACACTACATTTTTGGGCTTGCTTTCGTAATTGATTGACAAAATCAGCCGACCATTGATGGCAATTTCCTGATAGAATCACTAAGGACGGAAGGGTTTGACTCGATAGAGTCACGGCTTGTTCGGGTGATTTGGCGATCGCGACTCGACAAGGGACATGATTGAGCAGCGATTGCAAGAGGTTGAGATCGTCTAACTCTTGCCCTAAGACTAAAACATTATTTTTTAAAGTTTCCATATTCCCGTTAAATCCCATGACTGGTAGCTCAAGAGCTGCTAACGGTTCCGGTTCTCTTGAGATGGATATGCAATTGATCTTCTAACCCTATCATTTCAGAGGATCTGGATCGATCCCCCATAATTTCCAGTTTTTTTCGGTTTTACTACTCAAAAATTCAATCATAAACAGTTATAAGATACTCAGAAGATAAAAACTCACTACTCTTCTAAGTTTTATAAAGAATTGGATCGAGGTTTGAAGCGGTTTAGCCATTACCCCTTACCTGTTACCAACGCTACAGCGCAGCATGTCGCACTATAGGCGTTTTGCCAATCTCAATTTTGCCGATCGCGCACGGGGATTGTTTTGGATTTCTTCTGCGTGAGGAATTATCGGTTTTTTGGTCAAAACGGTAAGTTCTGCGGAGTCCTTAAAGTAATGTTTAACGCATCGGTCTTCTAGGGAATGAAAACTAATCATCCCAATGATTCCCCTAGGTTTTAACCAGTGTGAAGCGAGATCTAGAAACTGGGGCAAAACAGTTAACTCTTGATTCACTGTAATGCGTAGGGCTTGAAACACTCGTGTAGCGGGATGAATCCGCCCATGACGGGCGCGAGGAGGATAACAGGAAGCGATCGCCTGTGCCAACTCAGTCGTCGTGTTAAAGGGACGTTTAGCCACAATAGAGCGAGCAATACGCCGGGACAAGCGCTCCTCACCATATTGATAAAAGATATCTGCCAATTCCTTCTCATCCCCATGATTAATCAAATCCGCAGCCGTCAGGGATTGCTGTTGATTCATCCGCATATCCAAGGGGGCACTATGGCGAAAACTAAACCCCCGTTCCGGGATATCAAATTGGGCAGAACTGACCCCTAAATCGGCAATAATGCCATCAAATTGTTCGGCATTACCTGGATAATCAACAAAATTGCCCTGCCAAAAGGTTAGGCGATCGCCATACTCCGATAAAGCCAGTTTAGCCGCCTCTAGTGCCTGCGTATCTTGGTCAATAGCAGTGACCCAGATATCCCGACATTCGGCAAACAGCAGCAAGCTATGCCCTCCCCCTCCCACCGTCGCGTCCAGATACTTGCCCCCTGGACGCACGTCTAGACCTTCAATTAACTCCGATCCTAAAACAGGAATATGTAAAAACTCTGCCATGTCAATTACAGCGTTTCGCACTGGTAAGAGGTAATATCAAGTCCGTTTAAACGGTTGTCATTATAAATCATAACTGCACTAGTTTCCCACCAAATGCCTAGCTGAGTGCCGATTTTTGCATTTCGTTTACCAGTTTCGCCACCTACGGACGAGTAAGAGTAATGGTCATTTGGCTAGGGTGGCGATCGCGCTCAATTTGCTTGACAACAAAAGAAGAGCTATGTTGATCCCTATGATAGTTTTCAATCTGCTCTTCATTCAACGACGCGATCGAGCTTAAGTCAATTTCTAAGTAGCCTTTGTTTGCGTCAAGAATTTTCAAAGCACTCGCGGGGACATTACGAAATTGATCGGGCTAATTTTCCTTAGAACTGCGATAGGTCATCTTGCCATTGGGAAGATAGACAATTGACCCTTTTTCAAACTTAATCGAAGCGATCTTTTCCCATTCAAATTTGGTGAGTTCTGAGGTTCCAGTATACAAAGATAACACTTGCTCATCAATATCCGTAATCCGTCCTGATTTCTCTTCTTTATTGGCTAGAGTAATATTCGCTTGCATCAGCGTCTCCAGAATTATTGGTCACAAAAAAAAACCTTTATCTATCGCCTATTATCTGAACTTCTCCAGTTCAAACCCTTAAATTTTGATTCCATTAAAGTTCTGCGTTCCCTAGTCGATGAAGCCGTCATTGTCAGTTGGGTTTTGATTATTTTATTTCATTTAGCCCAGACTCAAGCCCTTCAGGATGCTCAACGGGATATGGGCATCAATTCCACCTTACCCGTCGTTACCTTTATTGTGCCCGAAAATAGTATTCCCCTCGGTAGTAAACTGAATGATCCCGGATCTCTTAAGCGTCCTGTAGAAGGATTTCGTTTTTTTGGTGATTTCCAAGGATTTGAAGGCTTTAAGGGGGACGAAAATAATGAGGTTTACGATCCCGAAAATCCTCTACGAGTCTGGCGATTGCTGCTAGAGCGAGACGGTTGGATCTACCTGCTGCCAACTACTCCGGGAGAAGAAAGTCCTGATACATCTCCCCCAGTGCTTGCTGTGCCCAAAAGTATGTATGGCGACCAATTAATGATTCTAGCGCCCACGTTTCAGCCACCAGAATTACCCAATGAGGAGAATTAATATCATCTCCAGATCGGTCATTGCGAACGGCACGCAGTGGAATAAAGCCATCTCTACGATCTCGGAAAGGGTAGCGATTGCTTCCCTTCGGTCGCAACGACAGAGAAAAAGTCATTGCGAGTGGAGCGCCAGCGAAACGAAGCAATCCCAATCATCTTGGAATCAAGGCGATCGCTCCCCTGTACTCACCATGACAACTATTCAGTCATTGCGAATGGAACGCAGTGGAATGAAGCAATCCCAACCATCTTGGAGTCAAGGAGATCGCTTCCCTACGATCGCAACGACCGATAAAATATCATGGCGAGTGGAGCGCCAGCGAAACGAAGCCATCCCAACCCCCCCGAATCAAGGAGATCGCTTCCCTACGATCGCAACGACCGATAAAATATCATTGCGAAGGTCGCGCCAGTGTAATGAAGCCATCCCAAGACTCATGCCTCAACAGTATTTTATTTACTTAATGACCAATCCCAACAATACAGTCATTTATACCGGAGTCACTAACGATCTGATCAGAAGAGTCTATGAACATAAGAATAAGCTAATTGAGGGATTTACCAAAAAATATAATGTCGTCAAGTTAGTCTATTACGAAATTTTTGATGACCCCACCAGCGCTATCAATCGAGAAAAGCAGATTAAAGGGGGTTCAAGAAAGAAGAAGGTTGACTTGATTAATAGCATGAATGAGCAATGGCAAGATTTGTATGATGAGATTTGTTTGTAATCTCATGGCCCTTTGAACTGTTGTCATGGCGATCTCCTTTACCCTTGTCATGGCGACCGAAGGGAAGCAATCGCCACCCTTTCCGAGTGAGCGAGATGGCTTCGCTCCACTGCGTTCCACTCGCCATGACAGAGAAAATGTCATGGCGATCTCCTTTACCCTTGTCATGGCGACCGAAGGGAAG
>DDLS01000138.1 GCA_002340255.1 Cyanobacteria bacterium UBA2566 | reverse complement strand
TAGTCCCCCAAAGAGATCTCGCCCTCAAGCCCAACCAATCATCATTGTTCCTTCTCCCCTTATCCCGAACTCAGGTTGATTAATTCTCTAATCTGAGCGGTAGCAAAGCAGTGGACAGCCACCGTCTTGCTACTGTTTTGCCAATTGGTGGCTACCCAGAGGCACATGAATGTAGTAGAAATTTTCGTCCCAAACACCCAAGTGAGGGGGAATTTAGGCATTAGCCGATCGCCGTATTCTATCGATTTGAAGATCCTCGAATTCTGAGGAGATACAGACGCTCAAATACATGGCTATCTGCAACAAGGGCTGAGGCGAATGCCCCTCAAGCAGCGCCAAGAAGTGGGGAAGAAATTTATCCAGTTATGGTGCGAAACTTGCCCCATCCTCTTTGGCGCAAGTTTCGCACCATTACAGAGTGGAAAGTTTCAGGGGGATTTCTCTTCTGCGAACAGTACAACCCAGCAGGGGAAAACCATGAATAATTCTAATAACATCGAACAACTTGCGCTAGAGGCCTATCGCCAGAAGCGCGATCGCATTCAAGCCATAGATGAGGACAATATATATGGTAGCATAGGGTTCAAATCCCTTCCTGCTTGTTAGTTTGACCCCTATAGATAAGTAAAGATTTGAGTTCACCTCGCCCTGGATATACCTTACCTGTCTTTGCGGCTGCTTCAGCGGTGGCAGCATTGAAGTGTTTAAATGGGACACAAGAGATCGAGAGTGTATCTCTAGATTTAATCGATCCTGCCGAAACGGTCAATGTGGCGATCGCCGAAGTCTCCAGAATTCGACCTAGAATGGCCTTGGGGATCAGTCATAGTGACCCGGGTGATAATCTGGATTTGACCCGTTATACTCCCGTTTGGGCGTTAGTCGAAACTTTATCCACGACAGCATCAGAATCTGAGAATCGGATTGAAATTGAAGGAGGAGAAGGAATTGGGAAACAGGTGGATCGTGAAGGAAAAGCAGCCATTTATGGCTATGCTCGGCAACTACTCGATCGCAATCTTAAATCGCAATTATCCCCCAATCAAAGCATTCGCGTTACTTTAGTGCTTCCGGAAGGACGGAATTTAGCCAAACGTACCTCTCTAGAAGCCTTTGGAATAGTGGAAGGATTGTCTTTATTGGGAACGACAGGTATTTCTCAACCTTTGAGTTCTCCGGAACAGTTAAGCCAATTTCGACGAATTTTACAGGAAAAAGCGCAGCAACACGATCGCCTATTTTTCTGCTTAGGTGAAAATGGTTTAGCCTTAGCTCAACAAAAGGGTATCGATCCCCAACAAATCGTCAAAACAGCCAATTGGTTAGGCCCCATGTTAGCGGAAGCAGGAGCGCAACAGGTTAAGGAGATTATTTTATGGGGCTATCATGGCAAACTCATTAAGTTAGCGGGGGGCATTTTCCATACGCACCACGATCTAGCTGATGGCCGCTTAGAAATTTTAACCGCTTATGGGGCAAAGGTCGGTCTGCCAGGAGACAAATTACACGCTCTATTGAGTGCTAAAACCGTACAAGAAGGCTTAGAGCAACTGCGTCAGTGGGAACAGGAATCAGGGGAAAACTGGGTCGAGCGAGTTTATGGGGAAATCGTGACCCAAATCGATCGCCGATCTGGGGCCTATATCTATAAGCAAACCCAGCAACAGGTAACCGTTGGCTCCGTTCTCTTTGATAGCGATCGCCAGATTATTCTTCACTCATGCGAAAATATAAACATCAGAGGTTCGCTCTTGTGATACCCTGAAAAGATCAATCATTATTCACCCCTACGACGAGCGGGCACTTGCCTTCAGTTCGCCCTACGCACAACTAAAAGTCTTGTATTCCTGTTATTGATCGCATCGACCACTGCTTATGACTGTGCAAACCCAAACCTCTCTTCCTACACCTCCGATTCGCGCCTTGAATCGCCAAATGATCGTTATCCTCGATTTCGGTTCCCAATACTCTGAACTGATTGCCCGTCGAATTCGAGAAACCCAAGTTTACTCAGAAGTTCTATCCTATCGAACCCCTGTAGAACAAATTCAAAGGATTAATCCTAAAGGCATTATTCTTTCTGGTGGACCCAACTCAGTTTACGCTCCGAGAGCGCCCCAGTGCGATCCCCAAATTTTCCACATGGGTATCCCTATTCTGGGTGTTTGCTATGGGATGCAATTGATGGTGCAACAATTAGGCGGTAAAGTGGAAAAAGCAGAACGGGGTGAATATGGAAAAGCAGCCCTGTTTATTGACGATCCCACGGATTTATTTACTAACGTAGATAATGGCAACACCATGTGGATGAGTCATGCAGATTCCTGTTTAGCTCTGCCAGAAGGATTTGAAATTCTTGCCCATACTAATAATACGCGCTGTGCGGCGATCGCCAATCACGAGCGGAAACTCTATGGCGTACAATTTCATCCCGAAGTGGTTCACTCGATTGGCGGTATCGCCCTAATTCGCAACTTTGTCTATCATATCTGTGATGCCGAACCCACTTGGACAACAGAAGCATTTGTGGAAGAGTCCATCCGGGAAATTCGCGCTAAAGTGGGCGATCAACGGGTATTACTCGCCCTATCCGGAGGAGTTGACTCTTCAACCTTAGCCTTTTTACTGCATAAAGCGATCGGCGATCAACTCACCTGTATGTTCATCGACCAAGGATTTATGCGAAAAGGCGAACCCGAATCCTTGATAGAAATGTTTGAAGGACAATTCCATATTCATGTGGAATATATCGAAGCCCGCGATCGCTTCATAAAAACCATTGAAGGAGTAAGCGATCCCGAAGTCAAGCGCAAACGTATCGGCCATGAATTTATCCGCGTCTTTGAAGAAGAATCCAAACGCTTAGGCCCCTTTGATTATCTCGCTCAGGGAACCCTCTACCCCGATGTGATTGAATCGGCCGATACCAACATGGACCCGAAAACCGGCGAACGGGTAGCCGTCAAAATTAAAAGCCATCACAACGTGGGAGGACTACCCAAAGACCTACAATTTAAGCTGATTGAACCCCTGAGAAAACTGTTTAAAGATGAAGTCCGCAAACTCGGACGCTCCATTGGTCTCCCAGAAGAAATTGTCCAACGTCATCCCTTCCCCGGTCCAGGTTTAGCCATTCGCATTCTCGGAGAAGTCACCGCTGACAAACTAAACATTCTCCGAGATGCGGATTTTGTTGTCCGAGATGAAATTCGCAAGCGAGGGATTTATCATGACTTTTGGCAAGCGTTTGCCGTTCTTTTACCCATTCGCAGTGTTGGAGTAATGGGAGACCAACGCACCTATGCTCACCCCGTGGTATTGCGCTTTATTACCAGTGAAGATGGCATGACTGCGGATTGGTCAAGGGTTTCCTACGATCTCTTAGAAGCCATTTCTAATCGTATTGTGAATGAAGTGAAAGGGGTAAATCGGGTGGTTTATGATATTACCTCCAAACCTCCTGGAACGATTGAATGGGAATAAAATCTAGCCCTTTGGCGGGTAATGGGGAAGACAATTAATATCAAATCCTTAGATGTTTGCTACAGATGATTCATACCCCAGAAGAGGGGATACACCAGATACCGGAATTAATAGCAACCTTAAAGAGTAATGCTATTAACGGATGACACTCGCCGATCCTCCCCTCTTTTCCCTCTAATCCGATGGGCAGATGATGGGGATCTATCGCCCTAAACCTGTGGAAAAACACGAGTAAATTGTGGAAAAATAGATCGGAGTAAAATATAAGTTGGGACACCAATCTATCTTGAAACCTTGCTATCATAAACTATTCCCTATTCCTTATTCCCTATTCCCTAGGGGGTATCGCTCTAGGTGATTCTGTGGAAAACCCAAAGTAATTCTCAAGGATTCGCTTATGGTTGAAACGTAATTTGGTTGGAGCGATAATCGGGAGGTTCTACATGAATGAGAACCCGAACGGGGTGATATTTTTCCTGTAAATGGGCTTCTACTGCTTCGGTAATTTCGTGGGAAGTTGCCACATCGATCGCATCGACAATCAGATGCATTTCAATAAAGACTTGCCGGCCAACAATTCCCCGTGAGGCAATATCATGGCAGTTTAGCACACCTGGAACTTCCATGACGGTATCATGAATGGCTTCCGGAGCGATCGCCATTTCATCCACTAACCAGGGTAAATTATCCTTGAGAACTTCCCAACCACTATAAAATACCAATAGAGCCACGGGAAACGCTAATAGCACATCTAAAAGAGGATAGCCTAAAACCACTCCCAATAATCCCCCCAAAACCATAATCGTCACCCAAACATCACTCATGGTATGTTTGGCATCCGCAACTAAAATACCACTGCCAATGCGTTGACCGACGGCTCGTTCATAAAAGGCGACAAAAATATTAATCCCCAAAACAATCAGTAATATCCATAAATCTTGAAATTCAATCGTCAGAGGATCGCCTTGAGAGGTGAGACTCTCGAGGGAACTCGAGACAATTTCAAAACAAGCAAACCCTAAAAATGCGGCAATTCCCAAAGCGCCAATGGCATCAAATTTCTGATGTCCATAGGGATGTTCGCGATCGGGTTTGGGAGAGGCAAAGTGATTGGCGACTAATCCCAAGATATTATTGGCACTATCGGTGACACTATGAAGAGCATCGGCTAATAAACTGAGTGAGCCAGTTTTCCAGCCCACGAGGACTTTAATCAATAACGCCAGTAGATTGAGTCCTAACGTAATGAACAACACTTGACGGACTTTAGAGCGAATATCTGTAACCATTATCTTCTAGGATAGACAATAGTCTGATCCGGTTTATAGATGTATGACCCAACTAACTCTTAACTTTGCCCAAGGATCTGTGTCCTTTAATTTTACTCCTGAAGCTGCCCAAAACCTGAAAGCGGAAATTAACCAATTGATGGATCGGCTCAAAACTTTGGCGGCACAACCGGTGACTCCAGGACGGAAACAGCCTCAAGCACCGATGGAATATCGCCATAATGGGGACGTTTTCCTAGAGATATTTTGTAATCCTAATATTTATGCAAGTCCCTTTGCAGCTAAGGTGTTAGTGACTCTGAAAAGCGATCGCCTGCGCCTAAGTACCGAAGCGGAACTTACCCGTGTGATTGAAGACCTCAATGCCTATTTGGGATAGAGCGCTTGGCGCAGCAGAAGGGTAATCAGTAATGGGTAATGGGAAAACCATTTTTAACGATTTCAGATGAATTGGCAATTTTTTACGTCACCCCTTAACCGTTTAGTCTAATAAGTCCTGAAGAACCGTCCTAGCAGGGATGGGTAATGAGCCGTTCTGATATTTGATATAATAATAGGTTGGTCTCTCCTATCCTCAAAACTCAAAACTCATTACCCATTACTTACCTCTTCCATGAAATCCATCAAAACCTTTCTCATTCTCAGTGTAACAGCCTTCTTTAGTGTACTGATTTTTTCCGCTTGTAGTCCAACCCCCACTTCAACGACTTTAGTTATGGGAACTTCTGCCGATTATCCTCCCTATGAATTTAAAGATAGTACAGGAGGAGAAGAACGGATTATTGGTTTTGATGTGGACATTGCCCAATCTTTAGCCAAGTCCCTTAATTTTGAGCTGAAAATTGAGGATATGAACTTCGATCGCCTCATTCCTGCTCTAGAAAACAATGAAGTAGATTTTGTGATGGCGGGCATGTCTCCTACACCAGAGCGCCAAGCCAAGGTGGAGTTTACGGATCTCTATTATCAAGCTTCCAGTATTATTCTCATGCCTAGAGGGGCAAATATAAACTTCAAAGAGGATGTAAAAGACAAGCGGGTGGGGGTGCAAGGGGGATCGATTCAGGCAGATGCAGCTCAAAAGATTACCGGGATTGACTTAGTCGAGTTCAACAAAATTGGCGAAATTATCCAAGAGGTGAAAGCAAAAACCCTAGATGCAGCAGTTATCGAGTCCACGGTAGCGGAGCGCTATGCTTCCGCAAACCCAGATTTAGATTTTACCCAGCCCTTTGACACTGAATCAAGTGGATCGGCGATCGCCCTCCCTAAAGGTTCTGCCTATACCGAATCCTTTAATCAAGTTTTAACCGAAATGAAAGAGACTGGAAAAATCAAAGAACTGATCCAGAAATGGTTCAGCTAATTCAACCCCACTCACTTTACAGCAGTATTCTGGATCAAAACTCAAAACTCATTCCAACGTCTGGGAGGGAACTTGATATCCTTTTTTTCCCATGCTTAAACGTCTCAAAATTTGGACTGCTCTCCTGCCTCGTAAACTATCTTTACGGGTTGTTTTAGTTGTGCCCTTTGTGCTGCAAGTTTCCTTAGCTGTTAGTTTAACTGGTTGGCTCTCCCTCCGCAATGGACAAAAAGCGATTAGTCAAGTCACTACCCAACTCCATCAGGAAATCACTGCTCGCATTGAGCAGGAACTTGCTAATTATATTCATGATTTATATTTAGTCAATCAAATTAATCAGGATGCTGTCAACCTCAACTTACTCAGTCTCCAAGATTATCAGCAATTGCAAACCTATTTTGGCAAGCAATTACAAGCATTTGAATCAATTAGTGCGATTAAGTTTAGTAGCGAGCAGGGAGAATTTTTAGGCTTAGAGCGATCGCCGGATGGATATGTGCTATCCTTAGCCAATCCAGACACAGAGCAAACCCTAGAAACCTATCAATTAAATGGCGATCGAGAACAGGGGCAGCTCTTGTCCTCCACCCCAGACTACGATAGCCGCCTAGAAGTGTGGTATGAGAATGCCATTCAAGCCCGAAAAGCGACTTGGGGAGGCATTTACACCCACCTCGGTTCAGAAACCTTAGCCACCAGCGTCAATCAACCTGTTTATACCGAAATCGGCAAACTCTTAGGCGTTTTCGGCGCGGAATTTCGGCTCTCAGAAGTCAGTGATTTTTTACGAACCTTAGATATTAGTCCAGGGGCAGAAGCCTTTATTTTAGAGCGTTCCGGCTTATTAGTCGCCAGTTCCACCCTAGATCGCCCGTTTCTGGTCACCTATGGCACAACCCTCAGAATTCAAGCCACCAATACCAGCGATCGCCTCATTCAATCCTCTGCCCAATATCTGCAAGAAGAATTTGACACTTTAAAAAATGTGGCAACCACGGAAAATCTAGCGTTTTTGCTTGAAGGAGAGCGGCAATTTTTACAAGTCACCCCCTTTCAGAATGCCCAAGGCATTGATTGGATCATTGTGGTGGTGGTTCCAGAAGCCGATTTTATGGAGCAAATCAACGCTAATACGTGGATTACCATACAATTGTGTGCGATCGCCCTCTTCGTGTCCATTTTACTTGGCTTAAGAACCTCCCATTGGATTAGCCAATCCTTACATCAGCTTATTCAAGCCACTGGAGCGATCGCCAAAGGCAACCTCAATCAACACTTACCCCACTTTTATCTGCACGAATTAGAAACTTTGCGCCGTTCCTTTAACGAAATGTCCCAACAACTGCGCCATTCTTTCCAAGCCTTAGAAACCGCCAACCAAACCTTAGAAGAACGGGTCGAAAAACGCACCGAAGCCCTCAAACTCGCCAAAGAAAAAACCGAGCAAGCCCTGCAAGAACTCAAGCAAACACAATCCCAACTCATTCAAACTGAAAAAATGTCCAGTTTAGGTCAAATTGTTGCCGGAGTCGCCCACGAAATCAATAATCCCATCAGTTTTATTTACAGCAACTTACCCCATGCCAAAGAATATCTAGAAGGATTGATTGAGCTGATTGAACTCTATCAAAAACAGCATCCGAAATCCACCAATGAAATCCATCAAAAAATACAACAAATAGACCTGGACTTTATTGTCGAAGATTTTCAAAACCTAATGATCTCTATGCAAAGTGGAGCCGATCGCATTCAGAAAATCGTGTTAGGATTGCGTAGCTTTTCCCGCTTGGATGAATCCGATCAAAAATGGGTCAATATCCAAGATGGATTAGAGAACAGCTTAATGATTTTGCAAGCGAATTTACAATCGATTCAAGTTATTGAAAGCTATACCAGAGTATCCAATGTTTTTTGTTACCCTGGTGAAATCAATCAAGTTTTTTTCCAGATCCTAGAAAATGCCATAGATGCCCTATCTGAACCCAATATCATCAATCCCACCCTATGGATTGAAACCCAAGACCTCTCAGAAGATCGGGTGCAAATTCGTATTGCTGATAATGGCCCAGGAATTAGCGAATCGGTTATATCTTCTATTTTTGATCCCTTTTTCACCACCAAACCCGTCGGACAAGGAACCGGTTTAGGTCTCTCCATTAGCTATCAAATTATTGTCGAGAAACATAAGGGCGAACTACTCTGCAACTCTACCCCTGGAAAAGGAGCAGAATTTTTGATCAGATTACCGATAAAATTGGGTTATATCAATTAAAAATTTTAAATGGGTCTGAGTTAGGGCAAGTCTTCTACAGCTCTAGCAGGCAAGAGTGGAGAAAGTCGGGAAAGAGTTTATCAGAAAAATGGGTTGAAAACCCTGTCCTTGTAGGACGGCTTTGCAGTATAATGGAATTGGTCACTGACCCACCCGCGACGATGGAAACAGAAAGCCTAACTTCAAAGATTGCGGAATCCGCAACGGCGCAGAAAAATCGGTAGACCGGGAAAAGAGGACGGGGCAATGGGCAGTCCAACCCTTGAATCAACAAAGTACATCAAGATTTTTCCTTTGAAATTTCGACACATAAGGCGGCAGGGCTTGCCGTGTCAGTCTGTGGAGCGAGTGTAAGACCCGATCTGAGTAAATCAGTGAAGGCGGCTGCTATGAAACAGAAACCTAAAGCCTCCTGCGGAGGAGCTTCGCTAACGTGAGGTTTAGGAATCCCCTCGCCTTTAGGCAGGGGTTGGATGTCAAGGAGCCGTTCCAGTGCTGGGTTGAATTGGATTGTAGTGGCGGTCACTGTGTGACCGCCAGCATTTATGTTACAGCAATACACCACAAATTGTCGTGTGGAATGTGGGCAATTAACTTTGTTCAGGAATCGTAACGTCGATCGCCGTCACCCCACCATCCTCACTTAATGCGCTCAAGGGCGGATCGATCTGGTCTTGATTTCCCACCACTAACGTCACCATCTCTTCCGGTTGCAGGTATTCCTGTGCTACCCGCTGCACATCCTCAATTGTGGTGGCTTCCACACCCCGTTGATATTGGAAGATAAAATCTTCAGGATAACCATAATAGGTATAGCGCATCAGGCGGGAAAGGGTTTGAGAGGGTTGTTGGAAATTAAACACAAAGGAATTGAGGACTCCATCTTTAGCTGCGGCTAATTCTTGGGCAGTAATGGGCTTTTGGATAATGCCATCGAACTCTTGGCGCAATGCTTGAATCAAGGGAACAGTTGCTTCTGAACGCGTTGAACCCCCAGCAATAAATATCCCTGGATAGTCATAGCGGGCACTCCAAACCCCATAAACCGAATAAGCTAACCCTTGGCGCGATCGCACCTCATTAAACAAGCGACCCCCTAACCCATTTAACACCTCATTCATCACTGACAAGGCAAAGAAGTCAGGACTATCCAACTGTCCACCTAAATGGCCCATCAACACATTACTCTGAGTCAGTTGCGGTTGATTGACCAGAAAAATCTCCCCGGCTTGGCTCTGGGAAACTTGTGGCAGGGGAGGATGCTTAAAATTCGGATTCGGTTGCCAATCTCTAAATGTCGCTTCTAATTTTTGTCGCATTTGGGCTGGGTCAAAATCCCCCACTAAACCCAGCATCATATTATTGGGGACAAAATACTGTTGATAAAAGTCAATCAGATCTTGGCGATCGATCGCCTCTAACGTCTCATATTCAACTGTCCGCGCATAGGGACTTTCGGCTCCATAAATGAGCTTCTGAAATTCTCGACTGGCGATATCATCGGGGCTATCATTGCGACGGGCTATACTGCCTTCAAGTTGAGTTTTCGCTAACTGCAATTGCTGCTCATTAAAAGCCGGTTGGCGCAATACTTGGGCAAAGAGTCTTAACACCTCATCGGTATCGGGCGTTAAAGCACTAAACTGAGCCGTAGCGGCTGAAGTTCCAATCGAAGTTTCAATCGAAGCGGCTCGATCTTCGAGCGATCGGTTAAGTTCATCTGGGGTATAGGTTTGGGTTCCACCGCTACGCATCACTACGCCTACTAACCCAGCTAACCCAACTTTTTCCTTGGGTTCCAGGCGATCGCCCGTATTAAACATCGCTCTTCCTGTCACCAAAGGTAAATCCCGATCTGCCATCAAAAAGACCTGAATCCCATTGTCCATCGTAAACTGGGTATACTCTGGAATAGTCACCTCTGGAAGGGGAGGAAAGGTTAACTCATTGTAGGGTTTCGCCTGAGCTGCAACTGCCGATTCATGCCATTGAACCGTTAAAGTTAAACTTAGCACCATTAAAGCCAGCCACAGTCCCCGAACCATCTTTTTTATCACTCGTCGTACTTGCATCATTTTTTTGGGTAATGGGTAATAGGTAATCGGTTACCTAATGGTTAATTACTCGCGGTTAACAATCGCCCAATAGTGAGATTTTCTGGGGTAAATGTCGCTTGTGCGACTCGCTGAATATCTTGGGGCCTCACCGCTTCAATGGCTTCAACTTCCTGAAATAAATTGCGCCACGATCCGGTTGTTGCTTCATATTTTGCTAATAAACTCGCTAAACCCGAATTAGAATCTAGCGTGCCTAATAAACTGGCTTTGGCTTGAGTTTTCACCCGATTTAATTCAGTTTCACTCACCGGTTCGGTTTTCAGCCGTTCAATTTCGACTTGTAAAGCTTCCGACACTTCATCGACTGTATGCCCTGGAGCCGTTAGGCTGTAAAACAGCATTAAATTGGGGTATTTGTTGCCCGGAAATCCACTAAAGCCCGCCGCAGATAGGGCGACTTGTTTCTCTTCTACTAAGGACTTATACAAGCGAGCCGTCCGGCCATTACTGAGAATGGCTCCCATCAGATCGTACACTGCATGATCTCGATCGTTGCCGGCCGGACGGTGATAGCCCTCTAAATACATCGGTTGGGTCGGCAGTTCTAGGGTCACTTCGCGGGTTTCGGTTTGTTTGGGTTCCACCGGTATCTTGACTTTGGGAGTGGGGCGAGCTGGAAAGCGACCAAAATAGGCTTGAGCTAGTTTTTCAACTTCATCGATGTTGACATCACCTACGATCGCTACAATCAGATTATTGGGCACATAATAGGTCTCGAAGAAATCTTTCACATCTTGCCGGGTGAGATTGCGTAAGTCTTCCTCATAGCCAATCACGGGTTGACGATAGGGATGGACTTTGAATGCTGTATCTTGAAAGGCTTCAATCATTTTCCCAATTGGAGAATTATCACTACGCATCCGTCGCTCTTCCAGAATCACCTCTTTTTCCTGGTAAAATTCCCGAAACACCGGGTCTAGGAATCGTTCTGACTCTAGGGACATCCACAATTCTAGTTTATTGGAGGGCAAGCTAAAAAAGTAGCGGGTCGCATCCGTGGAAGTCGTGGCGTTTAGTCCCACACCCCCAAACTGCTCCACGATTTGACCAAATTCATTTTGTTTGATGTACTCGGAGGCTTGTTGATTAATTTGATCGAATTTAGCTTGTAGTTCTTGAGCTTCTTCTGTATTTCCATTGGCTTGAGCGGCTTGAATTTGATCGAAGAGGCGATCGAGTTCATCCATCAAGGGTTTTTCCGCTGCATAGTCTGTTGTTCCGATCGCCGTAGTTCCCTTGAAAGCGAGGTGTTCTAAGTAATGGGCAACACCGGTTTTACTGACCGGTTCATTGGCTCCCCCAACATCGGCATAGAGCATGAATGATATCACGGGTGCTTGATGGCGCTCGAGGACAATAAACCGGAGACCGTTATCGAGCCTGAACGTTTTAACTTGTTTTTCGACGTTATCTAAATAGGGTTGAATCGAAAACTCGCTCGGATCTTGAATTAAGGCGATCGCCGGTTCTACCCCCAGCACATAAACGCCAACCAGGATACTCAAGAGAAAAGCTACTAATTTTTTGAGATTCAAGGGCAGTAACCGCCCTCTATCGGTCAACTGAACTCTGTTCATAAGGAATAAGATGACAAGTATACCTAATTTTTAATGGTATCGAAATTAAGACTTCACTTTACCAAAGCGGCGATCGCGCTTCTGAAACTCCCAGAGCGCCCGATGCATCTCGGCACGGTCAAAATCCGGCCACAGGATATCCGTAATATAAATTTCCGCATAGGCCAACTGCCACAACAAAAAATTACTAATTCGCATTTCCCCACTGGTGCGAATCAACAGATCCGGATCGCCCACATTCACCGTATACAAATGGCGTTCAAACAAGGCTTGATCGATATCTTCCGGATTTAAATCTCCCTGCTTCACCTGTGCTGCTAGAGCTTGACAGACTTGTAAAATCTCCTGCCGTCCTCCATAGTTCGTCGCCACTGTAAACCGCATCCCTTCATTCTGAGAAGTTGTCCCCATGGATTTTTTAATTTGTTTTTGCACAGAATTGGGTAAATCTTGTAGACCTCCCACCAACTCTAAGCGAATTTTTCTGTCCATCATTTCTGGTAATTCCCGTTGGAGGAACTGTTCTAGCAAGGTCATAATTACACTGACCTCTTGGGGGGGGCGCTTCCAATTTTCAGTGGAAAAGGAATAAACCGTTAGGGCTTGGATACCCCAATCATCACAACAGCGTACTAACTCCCGCACCGTATCTACTCCACGGGTGTGTCCCATAATTCTAGGGAGTCCTCGCTGTTGGGCCCAGCGACCATTACCATCCATAATTACTGCAACATGACGAGGAAGCTTTTGGGGATCGAGGTCACTAGGGAGAGTCTTCAGAGTATAGTCAATAATTTGCTTTGCAGTCATTTTTTCTTTTGAGAATCAGAAGAAGGTAAACGGAGTAGGCGTGCAACCATCGCTGCACCTTGAGAATTGATCTGGCGGCCCAAATTTCGCAAATCGGGGGCAACAGCCTCCCGTTCTACTGATTGAGAGAATTTGGCTTCCAAGAGTTCCTTTAGTTTACTGCTGGTTAAGGGACGATTCAGGAGACCCTTTTCCGCCAGAGAGATAGAACCAGTTTCCTCAGAAACAACAACACACAGACAATTTTCCACGCGGTCAGTAATGCCCATGGCTGCTCGGTGACGAGTCCCCAGCTTACGGGAGGCGGTGCGATCGGATAGGGGTAAAATGACTCCAGCAGCAATAATACGAGACATGCGAATCCAAACCGCTCCATCATGTAATAGGGTACTGGTTTGGAAAATAGTTTGTAACAACTCCTTGGAAACTTCTGCATTTAACCTTACCCCAGGAACAGAAAAATCGCGCTCATCAATGGGCCCAGTGGTTTCTAAAATCAGCAGTGCCCCCGTCCGATTTTGAGACAGGTCTTTAACCGCATCGACAATTTCATCAATCACACTCTCTGCTTTGGGGGGAGGCTCAGATGGGGGAAGGAACAAATCAATGACTTGTCCTTGGCCCAATTGTTCCAGCAACCGACGAAACTCGGACTGCAAAATCACAGCCATAGCGACGGCAGAACCAATGACTAATTTGTTTAACACAAAGCTCAGTAAGGTTAAGTTCACAACAGAACTGATGGCGGTGCCCAGCATTAGAATAATGAATCCTCGCACCATCCACAAAGTTCGACGTTCACCAATAATCATCAAG
Source organism: Cyanobacteria bacterium UBA2566 (assembly GCA_002340255.1). GTDB lineage: Bacteria > Cyanobacteriota > Cyanobacteriia > Cyanobacteriales > Desertifilaceae > Roseofilum. Next base: position 70,164 of record DDLS01000138.1, on the reverse strand, counting down.
ACCATGTAGGTCAACATCAAAACGGAGATGAAGTCAACCGTATGCAGCAGGTTTTTGTGAGTATCAGTTAAGTTGGATAACCATTGTGTTAAAAGATCTCCCATAGCTAGGGAATAGGGAATTAGGGAATAGGCAGTGGGCAAGAGGCAAGAGGCAATAGGGAGTCGGTAGTGGGCAAAACTGGGTTTTATCCTTCCCTTAAACATCCCTAAGCAGATACTGCACGCTTCCTACCTTGGACACTTCAGAGAGTATTCAGGTGACGATCGCCACCTGAACCTAGGGACAGACTCAATCTGACCCCAGTTTCGAGTCTCCTGTGATTGCTAAGAAATGGATTTGAGGCGATCGGGAAGGAGATCGCAGCTTACCAAGTCTTGATAGGTTTCCCGCTCAATAATCACTTGACCTTGACCCTCTCTGACTAAGACAGCGGCTGGTCGGGTAACGCGGTTATAGTTGGAAGCCATACTATAGTTGTATGCTCCCGTGGCTAAAATGGCGAGGATATCCCCAGATTGCAAGGGGGGAAGTTGAGCTTGTTGGATCAGAATATCGCCAGATTCGCAATGTTTACCAGCAACGGTTACGGTTTCCGTACAGGGTTGGGCCATGCGATCGACAGCTACAGGACGATAGAGAGCTTGATAGGTGATCGGGCGAGCATTATCGGACATGCCTCCATCTACAGCGATATAGGTTCGCATGTCAGGAATGGCTTTACGGGAGCCGACGGTGTAGGCGGTGATACAGGATGAACCGACTAAGGAACGTCCGGGTTCACAGATTAGGTGCGGGGGAGCAATTTGGGCGTTTTTGCAGGCTGCTACCATCGCGGTACAAACTTGTTTGACCCAAGCGTCAATGGAGGGGGGATCGTCGTCTTCGGTATAGCGAATTCCTAAGCCGCCACCTACATTTAGGACAGAGGGAGATAAGCCAATTTCTTTAGCTTTCAGGAACCATTGCACCATCACTCCGGGGAGATCTTTATGGGGTTCAAGTTCAAAAATTTGGGAGCCGATATGGGCGTGGAATCCTTGGAAATCTAGGCTCGGTTGTTGGGCAATTTCTTTGAGAACCGCTTCAATTTGATTGGGATCGAAGCCAAATTTACTGTCAATATGTCCCGTGCGAATATATTCATGGGTGTGACATTCGATGCCAGGTGTAATCCGAATGAGGATCGGAACAGTTTTTCCTTGAGCGCCACTGAGCTGCGCCAAGGTTTCTAATTCTAACCAGTTATCGACAACTACATGAGAGCCAACGTCTAGAGCTTCGGCGAGTTCGGTAGCGGATTTATTATTGCCATGGAAGTAAATCTGATCGGCTGCAACTCCTGCTTGTAGGGCAGTGTAAAGTTCTCCACCCGAAGCGACATCAATACCTAATCCTTCTGAGCCGGCGATCGCACAAATGGCTAAACAATTCCATGCTTTTGAGGCATACAGAACCGTTGCTTCTCCTGGATAGTAGCGTTTAAGGGCTTCTCGGTATTGGCGACAGGCAGCACGTAAGCTCTCTTCATCGAGGATATAGAGGGGAGAGCCATAGGTTTTCACTAATTCAGAAACAGCTACACCACCGATGGTTAATTGATCGTTGCTGTTCACTTGAGCGGTAAGAGGAAGTAAATGTTGATTCGGTGAGCGATCGCCAAGAGGCTCTTCAACCGGGGAAAGATAATCTGTGCCATGGGGTGAGGTAATGCGGGAGGGTGTGGATACCATAATCTCAGGAAGAGGGTTCGTTATTCATTATTAATTCGTTCTATACTCTATTGTCCATGGTGAACTGCAATTCACCAATAGTTAAAATCATTCCCTTGTAAGATCTCCCTATATTCCCATCCCTATGAACCCATCCGTTTCTGTGCCTGTTGTTCTCCATGCGATCGCCCCAGAACACCTAGACGCTGTGCTTACCCTCGATCGCCTCTGTTTTGGTCAGTTATGGAGTTTAGACGCTTACCAAAGGGAACTTGAGAGTCCACAGAGTGAGTTATTGGGCTTATCTTTGGGTGAGGAGTTGGTTGGATTGGGCTGTTATTGGGCGATCGTGGAAGAAGCTCATCTGACCATTTTAGCCATTCATCCCCAGTATCAAAATCAAGGCTTAGGGCAATTTCTACTGTGTGCTTTATTAGAATCTGCACGACAAAGGGGTTTAGAGAGAGCCACTCTAGAAGTAAAAGCCTCAAACCATAGCGCCCTAGGACTCTATCAAAAATTCGGCTTTCTCACGGCTGGACGCAGACGCAAGTATTATCAAGAAACGGGTGAAGATGCCCTTGTCTTATGGCTCAATGGTTTACAATCGCCCCAGTTTCCAGAGCAGTTAAGTCAGTGGCAACAGCAAGCCCAATCTAAATAGTTCAGGACACCAATAGTATTACACTACTAGAAGTCCTACCTTAAGAAGCATCACCCATTACCCAAAATGGTTACTTCAACAGACTTTCGCGGTTTACTCAATCAACGCTTTGCCAACAACTTTTTCCCCATTCCCGCAACCAGTCGTTGGGATGTGGGACTGATGCCCCCTGACTTTCAACTCCCCAATATCACCCATGGGGAAACTGTGCGGCTTTCAGACTACCGCGAGCAAAAACCGGCGATCGTGGCTTTTACACGGATTTTTACTGAAAAACAATACTGTCCCCTCTGTTTCCCTCACATCAAAGAACTGAACGAACAGTATGAAGCGTTTACAGAACGCGGGGCAGAAGTGCTATTAATCACTAGCACTTCTGCCGAACAAAGTGCGATCGTGGTTCAAGATTTGGGTCTCAAAATGCCCCTACTCTCCGATCCAGACTGCACCACTTTCCGCGCCTACGCCGTCGGTCAAGCCTTAGGCGCACCCCTACCCGCCCAATTTGTCCTCGATCGCCGGGGAATTTTGCGCTATAAGCACCTCTTCTCCTTCCTTCACCCCAATGCAGACATGCAGACGTTACTCGCAGCTTTAGATGACCTGTAGGGCAGGCTAGGGAATAGGGAATAGGGAATAGGGAATAGGGAAAACCCGGTTTGCCCCTTTGCCTATTCCCTCTTGTCTTTTACCTAGAGCTATCACGGTGAAATGTAGAAGTTGCTGTAATTCCATTCTCGAAACTCTTTGATAATCTTGTAATTAATTCGCTCCAGGAAGCTTAAAAATCCGGGTTTATTCCTTTTGGTGACTTCAATCAGTGCATGGGGTTGGTATTGCCGAAATAGACCCTCAGCACCCTCTAAAACTTCAATTTCTAATCCTTGCACATCCATTTTAATGAAATCTACAGGAGTAGCGATCAGCCGATCGAGAGGTAAAACTTCTACCGTTCCGTTGGGATCTTGCTTGAGTTCTGTTAAACACAGATCGCCAGTAGGATGATGGGTGAGTTGGGCACGACCGGAGTTTTTCCCTACAGCATAGCCTAATTTAGACAGGTCCACATTAGTAATTTGATTCAAGGCGATATTGGTTTTCAGTGCTGCAATACTATCGGGTTGAAATTCAATTGGAATTACCAGTTGTGCCCCTAATATTTTGGCAAAATAGACCAAGTGGTTGCCTGTATTCGCACCCACATCAACGATCGCCGATCGCCGTGTCAGCGTCTCGTTGATAAAATCGAGTTCCGGCTGTTCATAGAACTGGCGATCATTCACCTGCGTTAATTCCACATCCAAATTTTTACCCGTAATCTCCAATTGAATTACCTGATGGTGGGACTTAAACTCAACTTGAGGCGGCTCGGAACCCACAAGATTGACCAAATTGAGCCATCGCCTGGCTTTACCCAGATGAGGGGCAAGACTCAGAGCCTCTCGCAGATAAGATTGAGCGGCTTCCCAATTTCCTTGTTTCGCTAAAATAATCCCTAAATATTGGATATAATTCGGATCTTGAGGAGAGAGCGCGATCGCCTGTTCAAACCCCTTCATCGCCTCAGCATAATTTCCCATCTGATTATAAATACCACCAGAAAGAGAATAGAGTGCGGGTCGGTCAGGATATTGCTCGATCGCCGCCTCCAAAAGCGCGATCGCCACTTCCAAGCATTCTTCCTGACGGAGAAAAGCAATCAACTCCATAAAAGCCGATAGGCTCAGGGAAACCTGATGCAGTGCTTGCTCATACAAAGGGCGATCGCTCTGAAAACTTCCCTGAGCAACCAACGCCGCCTGAAGATGTTGGCATAAATTTTCATCCGTCGGCTGAAACAACAACCCATGGCTATAATGACGCACCGCATCCGATAACCGTCCTTGTTGCTCGTAGACCAAAGCTAAATTGTAATGAGCAATCACATGATTAGGCTTTTGTTGCAATGCCCGCTCATATAACCGAGATGCCTGCTCATATTCACCCTGTTGCTTATACAAAACCCCTAAATTCACCAGGGTACTCATATGTTGAGGATCGAGTTCTAAAACCCGCTCATATCTAAGGAGAGCCGCTTCCCAATTCCCCTCTCGCTGGTACTGATAGGCTTGTTGAAATTCCTGATTAAGATTAACCATACTGAAACCCATAACACATCCCGTTCTCAAAATCGCCAGAGAGAACAACCTTTCCGCTAAAATTGTAAGCTATGACCTATTGCTCTAGAGACACATTCAAAACACAGGTATAGCAAAACGAGGAATTTGGCTCGGCCTCAGCTCCAGCCAACTCCACCCCCCATTCAGTGAGAGAGCACAGGTCAATCCACTTAGTCGATGAATGATATACCTGGGAACCTCGGTTAATGTAAACTATCGCAAAACCGATTAAACAGTCCATTACGGAACAGGCGATCGGATAGCCTATAAACCATGAATCAGGGATCTAAGCCAAAACAATCTTCTCAAGACGACTCAGCTTCCTTGGAAGACATAAAAAAAACTGGGGAAAAAGATGCACGCATCGAACCTGAATGGCGCAAGTTTCTCATCTTAGCCCGTCTTCAGACAACTATTTGGATTACCCTAGGTGGAGTTTTCGCCATAGCCTTGTTTGAAGCGATCCTCTATGGTGAGCAATTTGCCAGTGAACTCCTCAGCGCTCGCATTACGACCCTATTTGCCCTAGTCGGTTGTTGGGGATTACAAAAAACCCAATTTGGTCGCCGCCATCCTAGCTTACTATTCCTCGGATTATCCTGGTCGGTAACCCTATTACCCCAAGTTCTGGGAACAGCCGCCGGAGTGTGTGAATTTCAACCAGAACTTTGGCTCGTCATGTTTCTCATGCAAGCGACTGCCATACCTGTTTCTTGGCCCATTCATATCATTGCTCAAGGGGTGGTTATTGCTTATTTTTGCGTAAATCACTGGATTTTTGGCTTTCCTCCCAGTGAATTATCCCATACCATCACTGTGGAATCTTTCCTCTTTTTGGCCATGACTCTCCTGGTCTGTTATTTTATTATTTATCAGTATGAACAACTCTCTTATGTAGAATGGACTACTCGCCAAGAATTAGAAGCTGTTAACAAACAAGTTAAAAATCTCACTCTTTTCGATCGCCTCACCCAACTCCCCAACCGTCGTCGCTTTAACGAATTTATCGAGCAAGAATGGCGACGGATGAAACGAGATTTGAAACCCCTATCCCTAATTGTCTGTCGCGTTGATTATTTTAAGCCCTATGTCTATAGCTACGGCTCTCAAACGAGCAATGAATGCTTAAAAAGCATTGCTGATGCTATTCGCTCTGTGGTGAAACGTCCAGCAGATATGGTTGCTCGTTATCGGGGAGAAATGTTCGCGATTTTATTGCCCCAAACTAACGTTGAAGGAGCCATGCAAGTAGCCACCTATATCCATTCAGAAATCAGTAGCCTCAAATTAGTCCATCCCAACTCCCCCATTAGTCCCTATATCACCGTTAGCTTAGGGGTGAGTAGTGTCGTCCCTCGTAATGATGATTCTGAAGTTACCTTAATTGTTACGGCTGGAGAAGCTTTAGCGGAAGCTCAGGCCTTGGGAGGAGATAACATTATTGTCAAAACCCCCCAGGGATTAAGGTTAGAGAATAGCACTGATTTAGATAATTATACCTCTGGCCCTTTCGATCCTAATTCTACCGAGAATTAGGTTAGGGGATGGGAAAATCCTTCAGATCTGGAGATAGACTAACCCCATAATGGTTAATTGTTAATGGCATTCAGCAGCACTAAGCCCCTAGTTTTCCCAGAAACCGAATCTACGGTGCGGGTGGAATTCCAGAGATCTTCGGCCGTTACCCAAACGGGAGGATACTTATAGCGGGCAACATCGAGGATCAAGAAGCGATCGCTCTGCTGATGATAGGCGGCGACTGGAGAAATATGTCCCCCTCGCTCCTGTTCAATGGACTTTCGCAGATAATTGACTAACACAAAATTATCAGGCTGCTGCAAATTTTCTACCATTAACTGGCGAAATTCCTGCAAACTCAGATCGCCCCCGTGATAAACCTGGGTTTTTAGGGGATAACGAGCTAAAAACGCACCTAACTCTTCTAGAGTCATACCTTGTTTGGCGATCGTTTCTCTGGCGATCACTCGATCGGTTTGGGCATTAAAAATATTATCCTGGGTAAACATTTTGCGACCATATTCGGGTGCATCAGGAGCCTCAATCCCCAAAGCATTTAAGACCATCACCATACTGGCAACGCCACAAAAAGCCTGGTTTTTTTGGGTTTCAAACTGAATGCTCAAGGGCACATAATCTTGTCTAGCACGGCTTTCAATTAACAGCTCTTCCCCAGGAGAGGAATCAAATTCAATTAGTCGTTCAGCAATGGGCAAAGTTTGGGCAACTGTTCTGCCACCAAGCAGAAGTAGGCCTAAAACAAGAAGAACAAGGGGTTTACGGGAATTCACAAATCGATCCATGATTCTAGAGTTGCTACAATGACCTAGTATCAATTTTAAAAGAAAAACTATTGAAAATTTATATATGGCTCAAACCATTTGGATTGCGCGACATGCCAACCGCTTGGATTTTGTCAATCCGGAGTGGTTTAATACGGCCGATCGCCGTTACGATCCGCCTTTGTCTGACGATGGCTTAGTTCAAGTTCAGGAATTAGCCGATCGCCTAAAATCAGAAGGAATCAGCCGGATTTTTGCCTCTCCCTTTCTGCGAACGGTGCAAACCGCCCATGGAGTGGCGAATGTTCTGGATGTACCGCTGCGCCTACATTGGGGTTTGGGAGAGTGGCTAAATCCAGAATGGATGACGGAGTGTCCCCAAACCCGTTCATTATCAGAATTAGCCGCTCAGTTTCCGCGCATCGATCCAGAGGTTCCGATTGAGGGAAAGCCTTGCTATCCCGAAACTGAGACCCAATGTTTTGCCCGTGCGGGACAAACCATCCGAGAGTTAGTTGAGCGGTTTCCTCATGAAGATTTATTATTTATCGGCCATGGTGCGTCTGTATTAGGAATGGCTATGGGATTAGTTGATGGAGTGACAGGAGTAGATGTAAATGCTTCTTTGTGCGCTGTAGTCAAGGTGATTAAGGATGGCGATCGCTCAATTATGGAATTAAATGGGGATACCTCCCATTTAAGTTCTCATGAACGTCGAGTTCGGTTTCATTGAAGATAACGGTATCACTGGCAAGTGATGGAGTTACAGGATCTTTAAATCCCTGATTAGTGCGAGCCGATCAACCGCGCACTTTGCCATCCTCTAACTGAGTTAATCAGATACACAGTAGAAGAGGGAGCGATCATATCCAGAGTAATGGGGTGTTCGTGAATCAGATTCCGCTCTAAAAGCCAAGCGCGGAATGTACCCGGTAAAAGTCCACAGGTGACGGGAGGGGTAATCCATTGTCCCTGCCAATGGAGGACAACGTTGGCAATACTGGCTTCGGTAATTTGATGGCGTTCGTTCCAGAGCAGCACCTCATCACACTCGGTAACCGAAGCACTAGCTCGAGTATAAACTTGGCGATGGGTTGTTTTGTGATAAAGCCAGATGTTGGAGGAGTCAATCGGTTGGGGGGCAAGTTTGAGGGTGATGGGGGTGAGGGAGGAGGAAGGAGAAATAGGAGAGGGTTCTAGGGTGAATTCTCCTTGGGGATCGATCAGAAGACGAATTTTGTGGGCAGAGCGGTTGAGTGTAGGAGCTAGGGTTTGGAACTGGTGGAGTAATTGGGAGAGATCTAGGGGAATATTAAAGTATTCGGCTGAGTCTTGGAGCCGTTGCAGGTGGTAAGAGAGCAGGAAATAGCCAGATTGGGGAGTCCAGAGGAGGGTTTCGAGGAGGGAGAAGGGAGGTTGTTGCTCAATGATAACGCGGGATTTGATATAGCATTCTTGATATTCTTCTTGACTATTAGAGTCGGTGACGATGCCGCTACCGATCCCGTATTCAGCTTGTTGGGTGTGTCGATCGATCAGGAGGGTACGGATGGCAACATTAAATAGGGCTGTGCGTCCCGGACTCAAATAACCGATCGCCCCAGTATAGATGCGTCGGGGAGAGCCTTCAAGTTCTTTAATAATCTCCATCGTGCGAGCTTTCGGTGCGCCCGTGATGGAGGCACAGGGGAAAATGTTGGCCAGAATTTGGCTTAGGGGCGATCGCGTTTGAGCCGTCACCGTTGAAGTCATTTGCCAGACGGTAGAGTAGCGCTCGACTTCAAATAAGCGCGGGACTTGGACGCTGCCAATGGTGGCGACTCTGCCGATATCATTGCGAACCATATCGACGATCATCACGTTTTCAGCGCGATTTTTCTGGGAATGGTACAACCATTCGGCAAGTTGACGATCTTCAGCTAGGGTTTTTCCCCGTGGGGCGGTTCCTTTCATGGGTTTGCTGGTGAAGGTAGAACCCTTAAGAGTGAAAAAGAGTTCGGGGGAAGCAGACGCAATGATATAGCGCCCCATGTCTAGGTAAGCCGAATAGGGGGCGGGTGACGATCTCCTCAGAAGATTTAATGCCCAGCGCGGATCGCCGCTAAAGGGCGATCGCAGGCGGAAGGAGTAGTTAACTTGAAAGGTATCCCCTTGGCTGATGTAATTTTGAACCCGGGCGATCGCCTCGTGAAAGTCGGCTTCAGTCAGTTCACTTTCCCAGCTTATGCCCGCATCGGTAATATCACTGTGGAGATTGATGAATTCCTGGGGGCTGAGGATACGCGAGGGGCGATCGTACAGGGCAAACCAAAGTTGGGGAAAATCAGGGTCTTCATGAACCGTTAAGGCACTATCAAAGGCTGCAGAAGCTTCATAACTGAGCATTCCCACCGCATAATAGCCCTGTGTTTCCACTTGGTTTTCAATCTCCTCTAAAGTCGCGATCGGGTTACCCGAATTTCCACTTAAACAATAGACTTGAATTGGATCTTTAAATTGTAACCAATGCTGGTTTTCATAGTGGTAGATATAAGCAAGACCGTTGGCAGTCATTCCCCCTTCTTTGGGGTTATTCATGGGGGAATCAACAAATTCTTTGACAGAATACTTCTTCATTATACTATCCTTCTCACTTCATCGATTGACTTGTATGTGATTGTACTTATTTTTGGTGCTTATATAGACAAGAAAGATAGATAAACGTCTATAATTGTAACAAGGATGTTGTCATATCCGAGACATGTTCTTATGATAAGAAGTAAGATTTTAGGGTCATCTATTTGAATCAGAGGTGCTTAGGAATGTTGAATTATAAAGTTTCGCCGATTCTTACTCGTCCTACTGTAGCGCAACCTGCTCAACAGAAGTTATCGGCTGACGATCGGATTGAGGGATTCAGTCAATTGGTTTCTGGTATGATTCAGTCGCTCTCTACAGTCGATCTACCAGAAGGCGTAGAACCGGAAGACCTGCAAAAGGCTTTAGAGGCATTCCGCGATCGCAAAATTCAGCAAATACAAGAGCAATTATCTGTTCAGTCTTAATCTATTTTCATTGGTTTTGCAGTGCTTGGCGCTGCCTCTGAAATAAACTTTTGAATCCTCATTCTATAGCCACGAATGAGTGGGTTAGGATGTTTCGGTTCTTGTTTGAGGCAATAGGTACGAATAGCAATAGAAGAGAATCACTATATCATAGGCCTATTCCCTAGTGCGAAGAGTTTAACTCTGGTGCAAGGGCAATTCAATGATAAATGTTGTGCCCTTTCCAGGTTCAGAGTCACAGGATAATTTTCCCCCATGATGATCAACAATAATAGCATGACATAAACTCAAGCCTAGTCCTTTGCCTTTCCCAACCGGTTTGGTACTGTAAAAGGGCGTAAATAAACGCTGGCGAATTAAGTCTGACATTCCCACCCCATTATCAGTAATCAATATTTTGACAGATTCCATGTGCCAATCTTCAGTGGTAATCCTAATTTCTGGACTATCTCGATTGGAGTAATGTTCCCAGGCACTATCAATCGCATCAATAGCATTGACTAATATATTCATAAATACTTGATTGAGTTGTCCAGCATAGCATTCAACTGGAGGCAAAACGCCATAGTTTTTACACACCTCAATCATTGGGCGATTACCATTCTTCTGTAAGCGATGATTCACAATCATCAATGTGCTTTCAATACCATCATGGAGATTCACTCGTTTCATTTGAGCTTCATCTAATCGGGAAAATGTCCTCAGAAATAAAACAATTTCGCGAATCCGAGAAGCTCCGTTCTTCATGGAGTCTAATAAATCCATGCAATCATCTTGCAAGAACTCTAAATCAATATCCTCAGAAAAATGTTCAATCTCATTTCCTGGCTCAGGGAATGTATTTTGGTATAACTGAACTAATTCTAACAAATCATTGAGATAGGCTTTGGCAAAATCAATATTTCCATAAATAAAGCTTACGGGATTATTGATTTCATGGGCAATTCCAGCGACCAATTGACCAATAGAAGATTGTTTCTCGCTTTCAATTAATTGAGCCTGAGTTTTTTGCAGTTTGAGCAAAGCCAGCTCTAATTCATGAGCCTTTTCTTCTGATTCTTGAACTGCCTGCTGAGATTGATCGTACAAATTGGCTTGATAAATGGCAATCGCTAACTGTTTAGCTACATGGGATAATAGGGTAACTTCTGATTCTTTCCAACGGCGCGATCGCTTGCATTCATGGGCAATCAATAAACCCCATAATTCTTCTTTGATAATAATCGGGACAATCAGATTAGAACGGACATCAAATTTTTGTAAGAAATTGACATGACACTCATCCAAATGGGAGGTTAAGATATCATGAATCACTCTAACTCTGCCATTTTTATAGAGCTTGGCATAGTCTTGAGAAAAACAATCATCTGCTCCAACTTCTCCCAAGGTCGATCCCCAGTTGCCTACTACTTTTTCGACAATCACCGATCCTTTCCAGTTCGGTTCAAATTGGTAAATGAGTACTCGATCGGCATCCAAAAGTTTTTGAATTTGATCGACGGCTGTTTTCCAAATCGTTTTTAAGTTTAAACTACTGCGAATTTGATCGGTAATTAAGCGGAGGACAGATTCTTGTTCCTGGGCTTTCTTAAACGAAGTAACATCTGTGTGGGAACCCGCTAAACGATAAGGGGTTCCATCACTATAGCGATAACATAATCCACGGGCTAAAATCCACCGATAGCCACCACTAGGGCAGTGTAAGCGGTAGGTACTTTCATAAAATTCAGTCCCCCCTTGAATATGGGCTTGGAGAGCGGCTTGATGTATGGGTAGATCCTCTGAATGAATTAAGGCTTCAAATTCGCTAAAGGTTTGGGGTAATTCGGATTCGGAAAATCCCAGAATTTTCTGCCAATTTGTATTGAAAAATATGCGCCCAGTGGGTAGATTCCAATCCCATAATCCTTCTTTAGAACTGGGTAGCGCTAGATCGAATTGGGGGCGATCGGAAGACATGGGATCGTTAACAGAGGGTGCAAGGAGTCCTGTAAGGCTATGATGCATAAGGTTCGGTGATGATAATTGATTCAAGTTGGATCTTGGCGGTAGGCGATCGCGGAATAAAAGGGATCTCCTCCTCCCCAACCCATGAGTTGCAAGAGGGTCGGAACGTTAGGTAGACGCACAATGAATTCAGGTTCTGTAAATCCAGATACTGATTGGATATATTGTTTAAGAAGTTTGAGGCGAGTTTTATCTGTACCGTCACGCCAAATTTGAATCGCTTTTTGATAAAACATGCGGTTAGAAAAGCTGACAATGACAACTCCACCGGGTTTTAGGATGCGGTGAATTTCACTAAAGATGGCATCGGGGTATTGCAAATATTGTATGGAGACACAATTGAGAACCGCATCAAAGCTTCGATCCTCAAATGGCAGTTGCAGAGTTTGATTGAGGTTTTGCACCCAATAGTGATTTAATCGGGGGTTTTTGGCTAACTCTTCTTCATTTAAACCATGGCCTTCCACATGCTCAAATGTCATGTCTTCAGGAAGATGGGAAACCCAACTACTCATTAAATCTAAAATTCGGGTCTGGGGTTTGAGGCGATCGCGATAAAGGTCAGTTAACTGCTGGATAAACCCCTCATCCACATGGGTGACGAACCGAGGAAAAGCATAAAACTGGAGATCGTCGCTAGAATCAAGTTTAGTGCGGTCTTGGGGGTGTAGGAGCATGGTTAATCGATTAAAACTTAAACCTGTAAACTTAAATCATTAGGGGTTCCTTTTCACTATAAAGGATTCCTCAGGTTTGGCCTTCTCCCTTCTTTGCGCGATCAGGATAGTTCCATGATTCCCAGTATTATTATTTTCTTTTTAGTGGCGATCGCCTGTCTATCGGGTTCCCTAGTCATCATTCCGGAACCTTATCAAGGCTTAGTTGAGCGCTTGGGCAAATATCACCGTACCCTAGGCCCTGGGGTAAATTTTATTATACCGCTGCTGGAAAAAGTCGTGATTCGAGCCTTGATGAGTGAGCGTTTATTGGATGTCCCTCCCCAACAAACAATCACCAAAGATAATGTATCGTTAGCCGTTGATGCGATCGTTTACTGGCAAATTGTCAACCTAAGACGTGCCTATTATGCCATTAACGATATTGAACATGCCTTAGAAAACTTAGTGTTAACTAATTTGCGAGGGGAAATTGGCCGCCTAGAAATGAGCCAAACCTTTTCAGGAATCAAAGAAATTAATCAATCTTTGCTGGAACAAATTGACTCTATTACTGACTCTTGGGGAGTGAAGTTAATTCGAGTAGAAGTTCGAGATATTACTCCGCCAAAAACTATTCTTGAATCTTTGGAAAAAGAACGAGCAGCGGAAAGCCAACGTCTGGCTTCGATTATTGAAGCCCAAGGTGGAGCGCAATCGATGAAAATCTTGGCTGAGGCGTTAGGAATGGACTCTGGAAGCCCTGAATTTATCCAATTTATCATCGCCCGACATTATCTAGATACGAATGAAAAGCTTACCGCTAGTCCTAACTCTAAGGTTTTCTTTATGAATCCTAGCGTTTTGAATGAGACCCTAATCAATCTTCTGGAATCTGAACGTTCGGGATTGAAGAAAATTGATCTACCTCCTACATCCTCACCGGGAAATGGATCGGAAGGCAACCCTGATGGCTAAACCCTTAAACAACATAGCGCGAAGCGCTGGTAATCGGTAATGGAATTAAGCTGATAAAACAACACTGTTTATGGACTATTCAAGGAACGGGTACACCTGAGTTTGCCCTATTATCCATTACCTATTCCCTAAGCTTGTTTTTCCTGGGAATTGGCTAAATGAAAAACAATCCGAAACGCTTCATCTAAGGTTGTATCTTCTTTAGTTTTAATACGCTTGATCCGAGTTTGATTTAATTTAGCAATCAACTCTTCATAGGTTTCTTTTTCAGCAGAAGCATCCTGGCGATTAATCGGGGAAATAATCCGATAATCACAGCCATAGCGCTGACATTCTAAACTACCGTACTTGCGTAGGCTTCCATTAGGATGAATGTAAGAGAGGACTTCAAAATCAAACACTCTAGTTGTCATATCCACAAACTCTATCGGTGAAATGTAAGGGTCAATCCGGATGTAGACCGCGATTAACTCTTATACTTTAATCATCTCAGAGTTAAGTGCAAATGGCTGTGACTGATGCCAGTTAATTTGGTGAGTTCTCGAAGAGAATCGATTGATCTTGAGCTAGGGATCTGAGTGAGCGATCGCCCTTTGCCATGGAATTTCGATCACACAAACCGTCCCCTCGATCCCCGTTGAATCGCAGTCATTTCTTCCACACTGGGGAATACGCCCACGCCCACAATACCTGGTAGTGAAGGTTTGACCTCCACTTTCACCACCCTAGCCATACAGATCCAAATGGTGCGATCGAACAAATGAAACGTTAACCAGGGGCGTTCCAAGAGCAAACTCACCTGCTTTTGAAACTCCTCTGGAGCAATGGGTAAACTAAAAGCTTCTGATTCTCCCGTATCGTAGAAAAATGTAATTTCTGTTGCGTCTGTGTCTTCAGAATACATCAGCGATTTACTCCACACTACTCTATCCTGGATACCATTGTACCCCTTAATGGAGCATGAAAACACCGTCCTGCTTCGGTAGAATAAAGGGAACGAAGCAGGAACAGAACCTCAGAGGTTTACTACGAGTTGATCCAAGTTTGAAGGGCTATGGCAGAGCGCGAGGACTGAGGGGAACAAACTCCCCGTGATGAGTGAGTCCGAGTAACATGGGTTGATTGGGGTGAATGGGATTGCCAGTAATGGCACAGCGTTCTTCTTGATGAGCGATCGCCTCTATAGTAGAGCGAATGTCTTCCGGATAATATTGACATTGATAGTCATCCGATCGCTGTTGCACATAATTCCACAGAATATCTCGCACCATAGCTTGATAGCCCTGATTGCCAGCCAGTTTCTTGAGCTGTTGTTTGAGTTCTTTTTCTAAGCGGATGCTCGTAACTTCCATATCGGTTGTTGATGTTCTTGGGAGGGTGTACATGATTTTTTTCCTCAATGGGTGGACAACTCTGTAATATCAGTGTAGTATTTAAAAGTCAATCCTTACACCTTGCAGCCAAAAATTCCCGTGATTCCTGATTTTGCCCGATCGACCAACTCTAACCATAGCCGCGATCAATACGGCTTATGTGGCCTAAGTCTCTATGGAGAAATGGGCGATCGAAGTAAGAATATAGGAACCATCGAGATATCTTGCGGTTTTAGAAATCATTCTGAACCCTGGGATACCATAATCCAGGATGTGCTACAGGCAAACATCCGAGCCGATCAGCGAAGCCAAAGGTACAAATTAGAGAGTGTACCTGGGTAAAACTCAAAGCATTCTCCTGTTGTGTTTACCCCCGCTTCGTTCCTAACCCGAAGCGGGGGTAATTTTATGAGGAACTTAGTCGTGACCAGTGCAACCCATGTTTTAAGTCAATCGGTAGTCGTATTTTCTAAGAACTACTTACCCGTCAGTCAGATCGATCTTAAACGAGCGATCGCCCTTTTGGTGACTGGAAAAGCCGAACCTTTAGATTTAGTCAAAGGACAAGAATGGATGGTTCGCTCTCCTAATTTAGTACTGATGGTTCCTGAACATATCCGATTGACTTTTGCGGGGACAGAGGGCATTTGGAAAACACCGCCCGTTAACCGAAAAGAGCTGTTACGGCGAGATAAACAAATGTGCCAATACTGTGGTAGTAAGAAGAATTTGACGATCGATCATGTGATCCCTCGGTCAAAAGGAGGTCAACACAGTTGGGATAATGTGGTGATTGCTTGTCAATCTTGTAATTCTCGCAAGGGCGATCGCACCCCAGAACAATCCGGCCTTAAACTACGAACTCAACCGAAAGCACCAATCCACCCGGCTGTGGCGTTTGCGGAACAGTTCTGGAGAGAACATCAAAGAGACCTGGATGCGTATGGAGGCTAGGAAATATGTTGAAGTTAACCTATTTAGATAATGATTTTCATCTAGAGCGCTTTGCCACATCCTTGGAAGATTGGGTCACCGCTCGCTTAACATTTCTATTGCGCGTGGGTGAGCCAATCTCCCTAGACAAGACAACAGCCTCTTTCCTACTGCCTGCGGATTTACCAGAAATGCGCTTATTAGAAACCCAGGTACGCCATCAGGTTGATGACCGGATTACGTTAGATCGGGTAGATTGCGATTACATGGAAGTCAGCTTACGAGGCACGTGGTTAACGTCTAATCCTCAAGCAGAAGAAGGAATCTTCTTGGTTGAATTAGGCGATCGTACGGAGTTCTTTCTCTTCCATCTGTGGATGGCATCTAAAACCCAAACCGCGATGAAAAATTAATTTCAAAAGCCCCTAGCGCGATCGCCTGGGGCTTTTTCCGTTGAGCGATCGCATATTCAAGCCACACCAAAATCAGTGTATTGACGTACATGGGGAGGATGGAAGCCTAAAATAATATCCTGTGGAGGAACACCTAACTCTACCAACTCTTCCGCCACTGAAATATTGGTTCCGTCGTGTTGAATCCAGATTTTGCCCTCAATAATATCAATATGAATAACAGAACCATGGACGCGCCGCTGGTTATCCCAACCGACATTCATCAGTTCATAGCGATCGCGCTCCAAATCTAAGATCGCTTCCGGTTCAATCTCCCCATTAGACGGTTTATATTGCCCATATTTGAGGATCGGATTACGAACCAGTTCACGATAGTTCTCTAGGGTATCCATTGAATAATCCTCCGTTCCACATCATCAAAAACGATCAGTTTGATCTCCCAATCTCTTAAAATGAGTTGACCTAGCTTTTCAGTCAAAATCGTTTCATACGTTCGTTTGGGAACCGCAAGATAGAGCATCCGTTCCGGTTGCAGTTCTGCCAGGATGCTTTGATATATTCCATGTCTGTACTCGAAGCGCAAGAAAAAACCCAGTCCCCGTTATTTAGGGAACCGAGCCTTTAACCAAGGTTAATTTTTAGCCGTCACTTATAGAAGACATTAGCCTTTACACCGCTTCAGCCTCTCCAACTTCAACCGCATCTACCTGAAACGCAGCCTGAGTTTTTTCCCGATCCAACTTCAAATACAACACCCCTAACGGAGGTAAGCACAACTCAACCGAATAGGGATAATTATGGAACCACCACTCATCCGTCCATTTACCCCCCAAATTCCCCATATTGCTACCGCCAAACTCATAGGAATCACTATTAAACAACTCCGTATAGAATCCCGGTTCAGGAACTCCAATGCGGTAGTGGGAATGGGGTTGAGGCGTAAAGTTACAAACAATCACCAAAAAATCATCGGATTCCTTATCCCGACGGATAAAAGAAACCACACTATGATTATTATCATTACAATCAATCCAAGAGAACCCTTCTTGATTAAAATCCTGAGTATAAAGAGCCGGCTCGCTACGATATAGAGCATTAACCTCACTCATAAACTTCTTCAGTTTTTGATGCTCTTCATACTGCAACAAATACCACTCTAAATCGCTCCACACATTCCACTCATTCCACTGGCCAAACTCCATGCCCATAAACAAAGTTTTTTTGCCAGGGTGAGCATACATATAACTAAACAGAGCGCGCACACTAGCAAATTTTTGCCAATGGTTCGGGTCATCGGTTGGCCCGGGCATCTTACCAATAATGCTACTCTTGCAATGCACCACCTCATCATGGGAGAGCGCCAGCATAAAGTTCTCACTATAGTGATACATAATGCTGAACGTGACATTGTTTTGATGGAACTGGCGGAACCAGGGATCGAGACTGAAATAGTCCAACATATCGTGCATCCAGCCCATGTTCCACTTCAAATTGAAGCCCAAACCACCCACATAAGTTGGCCAAGACACCATTGGCCAAGATGTGGATTCTTCCGCCACAGAAATCGTTCCAGGGAAATAGCTAAATAAACAATGGTTGACTTGACGCAGGAAATCAGCCGCTTCAATATGTTCATGGCCGCCATATTGGTTGGCGACCCATTCCCCATCCTTACGCAGATAATTGAGATAGAGCATGGAAGCAACCGCATCGACGCGCATTCCATCAATGTGGAATTTGTCATACCAGAATAGGGCATTAGCGACTAAAAAGTTGCGGACTTCATTGCGTCCATAGTTAAACACTAAGGTTCCCCATTCCTTATGTTCTCCTTTCCGAGGGTCAGCATGTTCGTAGAGATGGGTGCCATCAAAAAAGGCCAAACCATGACCATCTTTGGGGAAGTGTCCGGGAACCCAGTCTACTAAGACTCCAATGCCGTTTTGGTGACATTGATCGACAAAGTACATGAAATCTTGGGGCGTTCCAAACCGGGAGGTCGCGGCATAATAACCCGTGACTTGGTAACCCCAACTACCATCAAAGGGGTGTTCGGCGACGGGAAGTAGTTCAATATGGGTAAAACCTAGTTCTTTAACGTAGGGAATTAGTGTATGAGCCAGTTCGCGATAGGTGAGGAAGCGACCACCAGGGTTGAGTTCTGAAGTGATGACAACCGGTTCAGTTTCACCATTGGGTAGTTTAGCGGGTTCTTCTGAAGATGCATGGAGCCATGACCCTAAATGGAGTTCGTAGACAGAAACCGGTTTGTTTAAGGGGTCAGTATTGCGTCTCTCTTCCATCCAATCGTCATCATTCCAGGTGTAGTCATCTAGGTCAGTGACGATAGAGCTGGTTTTCGGCCGGACTTCTTGTTGGAACCCATAGGGGTCTGATTTTTCGTAGATGTGTCCGTGAGGGTTTTTGATTTCGTATTTGTAAAGGGTGTTTACACCCAGGTCAGGAATGAAGAGTTCCCAGACTCCATTACCTGTGCGTCGCATTTGGTGCTGACGGCCATCCCAGTTGTTGAAGGTGCCAAGAACGGAGACGTTTCTGGCGTTGGGGGCCCAAACGGCAAAGTAAACTCCTTTTACGCCATCAACAGTCATGAGGTGAGCGCCGAGTTTTTCGTAGATGCGGTGATGGTTTCCTTCGGCAAACAGGTGAATATCAAATTCGGTGAGTTTGGGCGATTTGAAGGCGTAGGGGTCGTAGATGATGCGCTCGTGTTCGCCTTCTTTGATTCGCAGTTGGTAGTTACTTAGTTCGGGGATGTCAATGTTGCACTCGAAGAAGTGGGGATTATGTACCGACTGCATGGGGTATTCTTGGCGTTTTTCCGGCAGTACCACGGATACAGATTCGGCGTTGGGTTGATAGGCTCGCACGACCCAGGTTGATTTACCGTTATTTTCTATTTTGTGGGGGCCAAGAACTTCAAAGGGGTCATGATGTTGGTTCCATACAATGCGATCAATTTGGTCGGTGGCAATGGTCATTGACATTTAATTATCCTTCCTTAAGTTTAAGAAATTTGATTGGGTTTGGTGGGTGTCCCCAACTGGGTCGGGATGATTACATTTTCTTTATATTTGACCATAAATCCTATACCAATAGGGAAGAATTTGGGGATTGGGGGATAACCCTGGGGACTGTATCACATTACCTTTAAAGGTTGGCTTTGGGAATCAGGTGAATGGGGAATGAGTAAGGGTTAATCGCCCATTCCTCCCATTCATCTATTCCCCTAGCTCCCTAACCCTGGGGGTAAGGCTTCCCCACAAAGTTGATGGATTTCCTCTATTCTTTGAAATAACCAGGGATATTGGGTTCTGTAGTGGGGAATCAGGGCTAGGGGACTGAGGAGAGCCGCGGCTGCAATATCGGCAATACTAATCTGTTGGCTAACAAGATAGGGCTGATGTTGCCAGGAGTCGCCTAGGATTTTCAGGCCTAATTCTAGGCGACTCCTGGCGAGGGCAACGGCACGAGGGCCGATGTTATATTGTTGTTTGACAATTTGAATGACAGCTTGGCTGAACCAGGAGGGATCGATGGATTTTCCCTCTCCAGAGCGATAGTGATAGTAAATGAAGCGGGTGGCAACGCCTAGACTTTCGTCGAGCCAGTCTTCGAGGAGTTCGGCTTGCTGGTGTTGGTGGCGATCGCCTAAAATTAGAGTGCGATCGGGATGCTCTTTCTCCAGATAGTGCCAAATTTCAGTCGAATCCCCAATAGCTTGGTTCTCTGATAACAGTACTGGCACAGTTTGCCCCCCAGTTAGGGGTTTAACGCGCAGAATATGAACCCCAGGAGTTAGGTTTTCTACGTCATAAGTAATTTTCTTATAGCCTAGAATTAAGCGAGCTTTGCGACAATAATGAGAGGTACTAAATTGCAGTAGACGCATTCCTATTCCTTTCCATAAAGATATTCAATCACTTGGTTAAAGTAAATTTCCGCTACCTTGTCTTCTGGACAAAGTCGTAAACATTCTTCAAAATATTCAGCAGCTTGATGAAATTGCTGCAAATAGTAATAGGTTAACCCTTGTTCAAATACTGTTTTTGTTTGCATTTTCGCCCTTCGAGTAGACACCGGATCGGCATTAAAAACTTCAAACACAGAAACCCGTTCCGATTTGCCTTTCACTCTCACCTTATCAATAATTCTGATTTGATAGTTAGAGTCATGTTGAAGGCGTAAAAAAGTATGTTCAGAAATGAGTAAAGGAACCTGATAATTTTTGGTCAGTCCTTCTAGTCGGGAAGCTAAATTAACGGCATCACTAATAACTGTACTATCCATACGGTTTTTACCCCCTACAGTTCCAATCATCATTAAACCTGTATTAATGCCAATCCCAATTTTGAGTTTAGGTCGTCCTGGACGACCGCGTGTTTCATTATAGCTATTGAGTTCATTGAGCATAGCAATTGCTGCTTGCAGGGCATTATCTGCACTACCATGAAAGATGGCCATAATGGCATCTCCAATATACTTATCAATAAATCCATTATTCTCAACAATTGGAGTCTCCATTCGAGACAAATAAGCATTAATAAACTTAAAATTATCTTCAGGACTCATGGCTTCTGATAAACTCGTGAAGTCTCGGATATCAGAAAATACAATTGACATTTCCTGCTGAACATGATTACCGATATCTACATCCAAGATACTCTCTTTGTGCAAAAGCTGAATAAATTCTTGAGGCACAAATCGACCGTAAGCATTTTTGAGTTCCACCTCTAAGTTCAAGGCATTTTCTAAGTCACTTAAGGCAATTTCTAAGTTCGTATTGACCTCAAACATATCTTCAATAAACTGTTGTCGTTCGGCTTCTGCTGATTTGCGCTCAGTAATTTCCTCAATAAAACCTTGATAATAGAGAAAATTCCCTTCTTTATCGTAGACACTACGGGCATTTTCAGAAATCCAAATTACTGTCCCATCTTTCCGATACACCTCAGACTCAAATCCTGAAACTTCATGATTTGAGTCCATTAATTCCAGAAAGTTTTGTCGCTGTTCTCGATCGACATAGAGTTGTTCTTCTATATTAACAATCCCATTGATTAGATCCTCTGGGGAATCATAACCGTAAATTCTAGCTAAAGCTGGATTAGCACTAATATATTTTCCATCAGGAGTCGCTTGAAAAACTCCTTCTAAAGCACTTTCAAAAATTCTACGATATTTATCTTCTGCCTGTTTCAAAGATTCAATTAAATGAGCTTGTTCTTGATTGAGATTTTCTAGATCTGAATTTGCTTTTTGTAACTGAATATTAGTCTCAATTAACATTTGTTCTTGGGAATAGCTATTCAGCGCTTCCCGAATGGTTAAGCGCAAATCTTCAATTTGCCAAGGCTTGGTCAAATATCGATATAAATTCGCATAATTGACAACCTTACGAATCCCTTCAATATCGGCTTGCCCAGTCAGCATAATTTTAATCGTTTTAGGGCAAATCTCATGAATTTTTTGCAGCAGTTCATCTCCTTTCATTCTGGGCATCATATAATCAGAAATGACCAGAACTACTTCATTATTTTCTGCTAAACATTTGTGGATAACTTCTAAAGCACCACTCCCATTTTCCGCCAACTCTACTTGATAAGATTTACCAAATTCCCGTCTCAACATTCTCTTGAGACTATCTAAAATAAAATGCTCGTCATCGACACATAAAATTACCGGTTTATTCATAACGAATTTGAGTCAGAAAAAATCAAGTAAAATCAGTTTACTTTTTGGAATAAGACGAAACTTACTCTTGGCCATACATCTGAACTTTTTGGAGTCCTGATTTGATGGTTTCGATTAATTTATCCTGTTTCCAAGGTTTGGCTATATGTTGATAAAGGTTGGCATGTTTTTGCGCTCGCTCAATAGCTGACTGATCGGCTTGTCCTGTCAACATTACCTTAATTACTTTCGGGAATTTTTGATGAACATGAATTAAAAACTCATCCCCTTTTACACCAGGCATAAGCCAATCGGAGACAATGACAATTAAATGATTATCCGTTTCTTGGAGTTCTTCAATAATCTCCCATGCTTCATCGGCACTTTCTGCTAGTTCATAAATATAGTTATCTAAGAAAGCATTTTTAAGTTGAATTTTCAGACTATTAAGAACGACACTTTCATCATCAACACATAAAATAATGGGCTTAGGCATGGGAATTCACCTCCTGAGTGGATAAGGGTAAGGAAACGATAAATTGAGTATTCCCAGGAACTGAGTTCACGTCTATTTTACCTTGATGCTTATGAATAATTTTTTTGACGATATCCAATCCTAATCCACTTCCTTCCCCTGGGGACTTCGTCGTAAAAAAAGCATCAAATATTCGGGGCATATTTTCCGAGGATATCCCTGGACCTGTATCGGCAATTTTGACATGAACATGCTGTTTCTCTGGGAAAACATCAATGAAAAGGGTTCCTTGATAGTTCATGGCTTGCAGAGCATTATGGATTAAGTTAGTCCAAACCTGATGTAGTTCATCTGGATAGCACCAAATTGGTGGAGTATCTTTGTAGTTTTTAACCACATCAATTCCTTTTTTGAGCTTATTTTGATATAAAGTCAGCACTGTTTCTATTCCTGAATTAATCTGGGCGAGTTCTTTACTATTATGTAAATCGTGTCGGGCATAACATTTGAGAGCGAAAACAACTTTTGCAGCTTGATCGGTAGCCGTAGAGACTGTTTTTACGCTTTTCTGAATACTAGAAATTTGATAGACCATATTGAGGACTTTATCGTTCTCTGGTTTTGCCAGTTCAGGAATAATATCGGTAATTTTGTCATAAATTCCTATATCGACTAAGGTGTCAGCGATCGCGTCAGCTTCAGGAATGTGATAAGCTTCAAGCTGGCGAACTAATCCCTTTCGATTTTTTCGTTTTTCTCTACTCGATATATGATCGTTAGATTGGTCTATTTGATTGCTAAGTTGATAGAAGAATTTTTTTCGATCGACTGTCATGGTTTCAAAAAAATAAGGTAACTCTTCGAGAGTGCGATCAAAAAATTGAGTTAGGTTATCTACAGATGCCCGAATTGCGCCTAGGGGAGTATTGATTTCATGGGCAACTCCAGCAATGAGTTGTCCTAGGGCGGCCATTTTCTCGGATTGAATTAACTGGGACTGGGTTAATTTCAGTTGTTCTAGGGTTAGTTCTAGTTCTTGATTTTTCTGCTGGAGTTGATTTTGCAAAAAGATGTTGTCTAAATGGGTTTTTACTCGCACTAAAACTTCATCAATTTCAAAGGGCTTGGTAATATAATCAACGGCTCCCAAATGAAATCCTTTGACTTTATCGAAGACTTCATTCATAGCGCTGATGAAAATGATGGGTATCGATTGGGTTTTGGGATTATTTTTGAGCCGTTGACAGACTTCATAACCACTGATCTCCGGCATCATGATATCGAGAAGAATTAAATCAGGAGGACTTGCTTCAATGGCAGAAAGGGCTAAATTCCCACTGGGTACTGGTCGGACTTTATAGGAGTTTTCACGCAGAATTTTCACCATAAGTCTGAGATTTTCTGGAGTATCATCAACGACTAAAATATCGGCTTTAGGAGATGAAAATGGCTGAGAATTCATACGTTTAAAGAAATAAGGGAAGTCCAATAACAAACTAAAGTTTAAGGCTTGAACCGGTGCCAGAAGTGCCTGCAAGCAGACTAAGCTAGGCTGACGAGAGACCAATCTAGGAGATTGGCTCCGGGAGATCTTCAGGAAAGTCTCCGGTTTGTCCATCTCTCGATAATCTGATGCTCGCAGGGTAACCCCCAGATAGTAGACTAAACAGTACCTAGGCTTGACCCCATTGTAGAGCCACAGGTCGTCGTACAAAACTCTAATTCAGAAGCACACTTGAACCTATGACCACAACCGATCCAGTAAAGTTGATGAAACAAGAGGTGGGTAAAGCCGCAGCATCCAAGGTAAAATCAGGGATGATTGTTGGCTTAGGAACCGGATCAACCACTGCTTATGCCATTGAATATATCGGCGATCGCCTAAAATCGGGCGAAATTGAAAATATTCTTGGCATTCCCACCTCCTTTCAAGCGGAAGTTCTAGCTAGAGAATATGGTATCCCCTTAACTACCCTAGATGTAATCGATCGCATGGATCTTGCCATTGATGGCGCTGATGAAGTCGATCCTAACAAAAACTTGATTAAAGGCGGAGGCGCTGCCCACACCCGCGAAAAAATTGTCGATACCTTGGCCGACCAATTTATTGTAGTAGTAGATTCTGGTAAGCTCGTCGATCGCCTTGGCTCGACCTTTCTCCTACCCGTTGAAGTGATGCCCATGGCTATGACAACTGTGATGAAAGCCTTAACAAAACTCGGCGGTAAACCCCAACTGCGGATGGGAGTAAAAAAAGCAGGGCCAGTGATCACAGACCAAGGTAATATGGTCATTGATGTCAAATTTGACTCGATTGACAACCCGACTGAACTGGAAAAAACGATTAATAATATTCCTGGAGTCCTAGAAAATGGGCTGTTTGTTGGTGTGGCTGATGCGATCCTAGTTGGAGAGGTTAAGGAGGGTCAACCCTCAGTTCGGGAGTTTTAAGCGCTACGCGCTGGCAATAGGTAATGGGTAATAGACCTGATTTACCTATTCCCTATTCCCCCCTTAAAGCACTCCCGAAGACCCTAAATTTAAGATCAACCGGGCAATATTGAAATAAATCAAGACCCCCAAAACGTCAACCGCCGTGGTAATAAACGGTGCAGACATCAGGGCTGGATCGAGACCTAGAGAGCGAAAGATAAAGGGTAATCCGGAACCGGCTACAGATGCTAAAATCGAAATCCCTAACAAGGAGATTCCCACAGCGATCGCAATGGCGAAGTTAACCTTGAGCAAAAATAGCGCTCCTAGGGTGGCTAAAATGCCCAGGGTTACGCCTAAAATCGATCCGGCTAATCCCTCCCGGATCACCACTTGAGACATACCTAGAGAGCGAATTTCGTCCGTATTCAGCCCTCGAATGACCACTGTTGAGGACTGCGATCCCACATTCCCCCCAGTTCCCGTCAATAGGGGAATAAAGGCCGAAAGGACAGCATATCGAACAATTAATTCTTCCTGCGATCGAATAATAAACCCAGTGACTGCATTAGTTCCCAATAAAATCAGCAGCCACATCACCCGTCGTTGAGCTACCCGCCATAAGCTCATCTGGAAATAATTGTCACCATCGGACTGAACCCCCCCAAAGGCATAAATATCTTCCGTAGCTTCCCGCTCAATGATATCAATTACATCATCAACGGTGATAATGCCTACCAATCGTTCTTCCCGGTCTACCACAGGAACAGCTAAAAAATCATAGCGCTGAATGAGTCGAGCGACTTCTTCCTGATCGGTATTGGTGTGTACAAAAACGGTATCGCTAGTCATCACTTCACCAATTTTCCGATCGGGTTGGGTGATGATTAAATCTCGTAGGGAGACAATTCCAGTCAGACGACGGGCACTATCGGTGACATACAAATAAAAGACCGTTTCACTCACATGGGACAGGTTCCGAATTCGTTCAATACTCTGGCTAACCGTATACTCTTCCTTCAATGAGATATATTCTGGGGTCATGATCCGACCCGCTGTATCCGGTTCATAACCCAGAAGTAAGTTCGTTGTCGCCCGTTCTGAGGGACTCATATGATCGAGTACCCGTCTGACAATTTTGGCAGGGAGTTCGTCAAACAGCCTCGCTCGGTCATCAGGAGACATCTTATCAACAATATCGATTACTTCTTGGCGCTGAAATTTTTCTAAGAGGGACTGTTGCACTGAAGAGTCGAGATTTTCGTAAACATCGATCGCCTCTGCTTTCGAGAGTAACCGAAAGGCGATCGCCTGCATTCCCTCTGGTAACCCTTCAATGGCTTCTGCGATATCAGCCGGCCGCACAGGCACTAAAATCGCTTTAGCCCCCTTATAATCTTCTGTTTCCAGGAGGGCTTGCAGTTGTTGGCGCACCAATTCTCGTAACTCACGACGAGAGGGCAGGGAGGTTGTTGTTTCTTCAGTCACGGGTTCCCCTCCTAAACTGAGTTGATGGCTGGATCTAGTTTAGTGGGTCTTGTGCCGGATTTATAGAGAAGGGAATGGGGAAGTGGGGAAGATGGGAAAATGGAGATTACCCATTACCCATTACCTATTACCCATTTTTAATTGAGATGAAAATTCTGTTAGTTGATGATGAAGTTGCGTTAACCGAGTCCCTCAGTCAAGTCCTTAGGCGAGAAGGATATGAAGTCGATATTGCCACGAATGGAGAGCAGGGAGAACAGTTAGCGACCACTGGAGACTATAATTTGCTCATTCTCGATTGGATGTTACCCCATCGATCGGGGCTAGACATTTGCCGATCGCTGCGTAATAGCCAATTGGCTACCCCAGTTCTATTTCTCACCGCAAAAGATACCTTAGACGATCGCGTGATGGGACTCGATAGTGGGGCAGATGATTATATGATTAAGCCCTTTGAGTTGCGGGAATTCTTAGCTAGGGTACGGGCATTATTGCGCCGTTTTTCGACTGCTCACCATTCAGTATTGCAGGTGGAAGACTTACGATTAGATCTCGATAATCAAATGGGCGATCGCCAGGGACACTTAATCCCATTATCCCAAAAAGAATGTCATCTGCTCGCCTATTTTATGCAACATCCCGGTCAACTCCTCACCCATAACCAAATTTATCGAGCTACCTGGAGTACCGAGGAATTACCTAATAGTAATGTTTTAGCTGCTCAAGTGCGTTTACTGCGTCGAAAAATCGAGTTACCTGGAGAACCCTCCTTAATTCATACCGTTTATGGCAAAGGCTATCGGTTTGGCAGCCTAGCTGATTAAAATAGAGTAAATATATCCCTAATTATCGTTTTCTTATTCTCATCGCACTCAAAATCATCCCAAACGTCTGTTAATTCTCCTAATTCAGAGGAGGGATAACAGCAATATCTAAGGATTGGGGGAGGGATCGGATAACCAATCTTGTCCAATTCTTAAGGTTAGATCGGAGCTTAAATCTCCAGTTGACATAGCTTCTAACGTACCGATTCCCAATTCTTCTAATAGGATTTCTCCGCCTTTAATATCTCCTTTTTGGACAACGACTTGAGTGTTTTTTAGGGGGTGGGGCCAATCGGGGATAAAATAGAGGTCATAATAGCCTTTCGATTCTAAATAATCGGCAACTTGATGGGCTAATTCGGGTTGAGTCGTGGCGTTTTGAATGGCAATTCTGAGGGTGGTGGGGTCTCGACCGGTGGAAACACTATAATCTGGGGTATCCCAAACGTTTCCCCTCCAAAACTGCCGAAAATATTCTCGGAGGATGCGATCGCGGCCATCGTCGTCCATAATCCAATAACTGGTATTCTCGAAAGGGGAGAATTGGGAAGAACCGGGGAGCATGATCATTTTCAGAGCCTCGTTGTCCATGTCCAGGGTAAACTGCATCAGGGCAATTCTTTCTTCTGGACTCAAGTTGGTATCGATATAGGGTTCCATGGTTCTCAGCATTTGCGCAAGCCGGGGAATAACCACAGGATTTTTGAGCCGTTGCTGGAGGGCTTTGAGGAGTAATTGTTGACGTTGTACCCGACCAATATCACCGAGCGCATCCCCCCGAAAGCGGACAAAATCCTCTGCTTGTTGACCACTTAAGGTTTGCCATCCAGGAAGGAGTTCAATGGTTAAGCCTTGGGTATAATCGATGTAGGACATGGGTTGGGGGACATAAACCTCTAGTCCTCCCAGGCGATCGACTAATTCAGTTAAGGCTCCTCTTTGAATGCGAATGTAGCGATCGATCTGAATTCCCTTAAGCAGGTCTTCAATTGCATCAATAGTGACCTCTGGACCGCCTAAAAAGTTGACTTCATTGATTTTACGCTCTCCCAGTTGGGGAACTTGCACTTGGGTATCCCTGGGAATGGAGAGCAAGTTAATCGTTTGGGTTTTCGGGTCAATACGCAAGAGCAAGATCGTATCGCTGCGACCCCTAAAACCAGGACTCGATCCGCGATCGACTCCCATGATCAACAGATTCATCGATCGCCTGAGACGATATTGAAAGGGGTACCCCAAATTCACCAGAGGCGCTTGTTCTTGGGGTTCCTCTTGCACCATGGTAATCAGTTGTTTGGGGACTAGCAAAGCGGCGATCGCCCCCAATGTAGCGGAGATTAAGGCAGTGATAATAATGACATAGCACCAGAATAAGACCTGATTGGCTTGGATTACCCTAGAGCCTCGATCCCATGAATCTTTACCAGAAGAATAGTCAATCAGTCCAGACAAGTCCGTGAACCTATACAATCAACAATCAAAGGCTATTGTGACATAGAGCTACACCGACTCAAGGAGATCCTTATAAATTCTCTCAAAACGGTAACTCGGTCATCGTTCTGGATTCAACCTTTCGGTTTTCCAAATTTTCACCGTTCCATCCTCACTACTACTGAGGAGAACTTGCAGTTTAGGATGGGCTAAAAATTGCAGTGCAGTGATGGCTCCATCATGTTCTCTAATGCTCTCTAACAATTCTCCAGTTTGAGTATGCCATAATTTAATCGCTTTATCTTCACCGCCACTAGCAATTAAAGGTTGATGGAAACTAAAAGCCAGAGATAAAATGGGAGAACCCTGATGAGCTGACCAGAGTTTCGTATAATTCGGAACTTTCCAAAGATGAATCTGATGATTATATCCTGCTGTTGCCAACATTAACCCATCGGGACTAAACGCTAGAGATGAAATTGCCGATGGACTTTTCACCGAACGGACTAATTTTCCATCTGCTATCTGTCGAATTCTCACCAAAGGTTCTAAAGCGCTACTGGCAAAATATCTGCCATCCGCAGATAACGCCAGATCCATGAGATGGGCCGAATATCCGGTCAAATTTTTCAGCAGTTGACCGGTTTCAGTATTCCATATTTTGACCGTTTTATCTTCAGATCCCGTGATTAACAACTCACCGTTCACGCTAAACTGAATACAAGTAACAGCAGCTTGATGGGCCTCCAATCTGAAAATTTCTTCCACCTTACCTTTGCCCAGTTTCCAAGCTTTGATCGTTCCATTTTGACAAGCACTGGCGAAAGATTGACCATCAGCAGATAGAGCAACAGCATTGACGCGATCGCTATGAGCCTCAATCGTTTTTAAAAGATCTCCAGTTTTCAAATTCCAGAGTTTAACCGTACAGTCATAACTGCCACTAATAACTAAACCTTGGGCACTCATCGCGCAAGAGCTGACACCATCCTTATGGTCTGCCAGAATGTGAATACACTGCCAACTTGAAGGATGAATACTGTCTTGATTTGGGGTCGCTTCCTGTTCTGGAATGGCTTCTTCCTCTTCCAAAGGTTCAGTTGGAGAAGTCCCTGGAGAAGGAGCTTTTGGTTCTTTAACTGACTCTTCTGTGGAAGAGGGTTTAGCGGGAGAACTCGCTGAAGCAGTCGTTTGTTGCAGCTTAATCTGCTTCACCTTGAGAAAATCTGCTTCCGCTCTATAGGTATACCCTAACTTTTCATAGATAAATGCTCGATATTGATAAGCTTTGAGATAATTCTCATCTAATTTAATCGCGTGGGTAAAATCCTCAATTGCCTCGGGATAATCCTCCAATTCTGCATTGATGACTCCTTGCTGATAATAGAAATCTGAATTTGTTTTTTCAATCTTCAATTGAACCCTAGCAGAGGTGGGTTCCAATAATTCCTGTTTGATTAACTCGTAAGCCTGATTGATTTCCTTAATTTTTGTTTCCGCTTGTTTGATAGCAGACTCATCTCCAACAAACTGATCCGGATGCCACTGTTTTGCCAGTTGACGATACGCTTTTTTTATGGTCTTCAGGTCTGCACCCCGCTTGAGGCCGAAAAGTTGCCAAGCCTGTTCTATGGTACTCATTGTGTCCCGATCTCAACCTTGAACAGAGGACAAGGGTAATGCACTTACTCTCTTTGTCTATAATATCACGTTGCGATCGCGAGGAAAGATGAAGAGCTAGAAACCTGGTTTCTTTACACTTCTCGCACCCAAATGTTGTCAGCTTACCCATTTATTACCCCACTGCAAAGTCTGTATACTGGCGGAGATGAGGGGGATGATAAGCTAAAACAATCTCCTGCTTCGGGACTCCCTTAGCAGCTCACCGATCGGCGATAATGCTCCGCATCACTTACGCGATCGCATCTTCCGTGCCATCATGTTGTATCCAAATTTTGCCGTCGATGATGTCAACATACAACACACAGCCATAGATCCGTCTCTGGTTATCTTTCCATCCAACGCTCACCAGTTGATAATGATCGCCCTCGCGATCGAAAATGGTCTGACTTTTTACCGGATCATTCGGCGATCGCCGTTTCGCCCGCTCTAATTGTTGAAGAAGCTAGAAAAGTCTCGACTTCTACAGCAATTTTATCCTCATTCTTGGTAGCCGCAATTAACCGCTCTGCACCCAGATCGATATAAAAATCAACAACGCCTAAATCAATAGGATAGGGATCGTGAGTAATTGTCCACCCTTCATGTTCAAGAGCAGTCCTTACTAACTCATGAAATAAATCTCTTGCTGGCATGGTCAGCAGTTAGGGAATAAGGAATTTATTAACTTCTATTTTATCTCATATGATAAAATCCCTCAAGAGAGTCGGTCTAAAATTTCCTCAACTCACTAATATTTCATCATTTAAAATTTTCAGGAAAAAAGGGTTGACCCATTACCCATTACCAGCGCGCAGCGCCATAATTGAATGCTACGATAGCCACAGTTGAACCTTGCAACCTGAAGGAGTTCTGCACCATGTCTCATACCGTTGTGCCTGTGATTTTAGCTGGGGGAAAAGGAGAGCGCTTTTGGCCCCTGAGTCGCAAACATCGGCCCAAGCAGTTTCTGAGTTTGGATGGAACCGGTTCGAGTCTGTTGCAAACAACTGCCGATCGCCTGGTTCAACTCGCCCCCGGTTGGGATAAACTATGGATCTGCACCTCTAGCCAACTGGCAGATGGCGTGCAAGAACAGTTAGCCCAACTGCCTCCAGAAAACCTTCTGGCAGAACCGGAAGGTCGAGATACCGCGCCAGCAGTGGCTTGGACAACCCTCGAAATTGCCAAGCGCTATGGTAAAGATGCAGTCATTGGATTTTTCCCCGCAGATCATTGGATTGGAGATTATCCCGCCTTCGAGAAAACCATTCAAGCAGCCGTAGAACTCGCAGCCACAGAAGAAGCGATTGTTACCCTAGGCATCAAACCTGCTTACCCCTCCACCGGCTACGGCTATATTGAACAGGGAGAACCCAAAGGCAGCTATCTCGATTTACCCGTGTATCGGGTGCAACGCTTCACCGAAAAACCGGACCTCACCACCGCCGAACAGTTCATCGCCCAAGGTAACTTTAGTTGGAATAGTGGCATGTTCATTTTCCGCGCTGGGGTGGTGTTGCAGGAGTTAGCCACCCATGCGCCAGACATCTTAACCCCTCTGCAAAACCAGGGTAAAGCCGCCTATGGCGACTTACCGAAGATTTCGATTGATTATGCTTTGATGGAGAAAACCCAACTCGCCTATATTTTACCGGCTGATTTTGGCTGGGATGACCTGGGAGACTGGAACGCCATGGCTCGCTTATTGCAAGGAGCGCAGCCGAATTTAGAGCTAGGGAACCATGTCAGCCTGGATACTCAGGGGGCGATCGTTTACGATCGCGATCCAGAGGGTTTAGTCGTGACGATTGGCTTAGAAGATATCGTCATTGTCCGGGATGGGAATGCCACCTTAATCGTCAACAAAGAGCGCACCCAAGACATTAAAAAAGTGCTCGGACTGCTCAAAGAAAATCCCAAATATCAGAATTTGCTTTAAAACTAAGACAGTATCCCAATTAATCCCACCATGTTTGCACTCACCAAGACCAGTTCGCGCCAACGGGAAATTTTAGAAGTCGTCTTCCGCAACGGTTGGGATTACATCGAAGGCTTGCTCAAAGGGGATCAACCCGGTGAACCTAAGTTACCTTCTCCCACCGTATTACGCAATATTCTGGTTGATTTAGGGCCCGTATTTGTCAAATTAGGACAACTGCTCAGTACCCGACCTGATTTACTACCAGGTCGTTATATTACTGCTCTGTCGGATTTGCAAGCCAATGTTCCTGCGGTGCCTTGGTCAGAGGTGGAGGCCCAACTGCGTCAAAATTTACCCGTTCCCTTAGAAGAAGCCTTCCCTCAAATTGAGCCAGAGGCGATCGCCGCCGGTTCCCTCGGCCAAGTCCATCGTGCTACCCTCAACACGGGGCAAGACGTGGCCTTAAAAATCCAACGTCCTGGCATTAGTCGCATTGTCGAGCAAGACATTACCCTCATTAAAGGATTAGCCGAATTGGCCTCACTGAGCGATTTTGGTCAAGACTATGATTTAGTTGCTCTCGCTGACGAATTTACCAAATCCTTGCGCGATGAACTGGACTTCACTAAAGAAGGCCATTTCACCACACAAATGCAAGAAAATTTATCCGCCAGTCGCTGGTTTGACCCCAAACAACTCGTTATTCCCCAAGTCTACTGGGACTATACCAGCCAAAAACTCCTGGTTTTAGAATGGTTAGAAGGCAAACCCCTCCTTTCAGCCGACTTAAGCCCATTCGTCACTCCCACCCTATCGCTCGAGCAAAAACGAGATCGGGTAACAACTCTCCTCTTCCGGGCCTTTTTCCAACAAATTTATATTAACGGCTTCTTTCATGCCGATCCTCATCCTGGCAACATTTTCTTGCTCAACGATGGAAGAGTGGCCCTGTTAGACTGTGGTATGATTGGACGCTTAGATCCACGGACGCAACAAATTCTAACCGAAATGTTGCTGGCGATCGTGGATATTGATGCCCAACGTTGCGCCCAACTCACCTTAGATTTAGCCGAATCGAATCAACCCGTTAATCTTAGTCGTTTGGAAGCCGACTATACGCGGATGCTTCGCAAATACTATAACGTTAATTTGAGTGAAATTAACTTTAGCGAAGTCTTCTACGAAATTCTCGAAGTTGCCCGCAAAAACAAAATTCGTCTCCCCGGTAACATGGGACTCTATGCCAAATCTTTAGCCAACTTAGAAGGAGTCGCCAGAGGCTTTAATCCCCAAATTAATTTACTCGATCAAATTAAACCTCTGATTACCGATATTTTCCAGCGCCAATTGCTCGGAGATAAACCCATTCAAACCCTACTCAGAACGGCTCTCGATTTCAAAAGTCTCTCCTTACAATCCCCTCGCCTAATTGAATTATTTCTCGACCGTTTAACCTCAGAAACTTTGAATTGGAATATTCAGGTTAAAGACCTAGAGCGACTTCGTCGCAGTATTGACGACTCCGCTAACCGCCTCTCCTTTAGCATTCTCGTTGGTTCCCTAATTATGGGAGCAGCCGTTATTTCCAGTAATGCCCAAAGTCCCCAACTCTCGTTACTCAGCGCCGTCTTATTTGGAGCCGCCAGCTTTATTGGATTATGGCTTGTCGTTAGTATCCTAAGGTCAGGACGATTGCGATCTTAAGGAGCTAGGATTAACTGGTGGAGATCGCCCCTTGAACTGAATACACTGCTTTCTGTAATCCTGGTAGAAGAGCCTCAATATACTCTGGCCAACCAATAACGATCATTTGCTCGTGGGCCAAGGTATCCGGATGAATGGCATTGGGGCTAAACTCTAAGGGTTGACCCTCTAGATCGCAACAAATTAATCCCGCCCTCTGAGCTAAGGCGATGGGGCCGACAGTATCCCAGAGTTTTACCCGACGATTGAAGTAAAAATACAGGCCAACCCGACCAAAAATTACCTCTAAGACCTTCAAGCCAAAGCTGCCTAAAGAGTAAAATTGAATGTGGGGAACAAACTGAGTTAGAGCTTGGCCATACTTTTTCCGGTCTTGAAAGCCAATTTGCACGGGACAGAATGATGTAGAGGGAGAGGGAGGTATTTGGGGAATGATGGCTTTGGGTAGTTCTTGAGAGCGAATTTCAAATAAACCCCAATCCTGGCCCCCATAATATAATCTTGCCCGTGCAGGAGCATAAACCCAACCGGCGATCGGTTGATAATCTCGCAACAACCCTACCATCACCGCATAATCTTGACGACCATTGACTAATCCTTCTGTACCATCTAAGGGATCGATACACCATAATTGTTCATACCCTTGATGGAATAAGCGTCTTGATACTTCATTTTCCTCGCTAATAATGCCATCTTGGGGAAACATACCGCCAAAAACCTGAGACAGCTTCCGGTCTAAATAGCGATCGACATTGGTTACATAATCTCCTGGGCCTTTTTGATCGACCTCAAAAGACTCACTGAGCAACTCAATTTGTTGACCACACTCTTGTAATACTTGAGTGATTTTGGGATTAAACTCAGATGCAATGCGATCCATAGCTCTCTCGACATAAAAAAACGGGGTAACCAGCATTAGGTTAACCCGTTAACTTGGAAACGCGCTAGAGAAATTACTTTTGGACAACCAATTTCACGTTAGCGTTTTGCAGACCAGGACGCTTAACTTCGCTCAGGGTCTTGTTGACTGCATATTTTTGGTTGATGGAGTTGATCAACTCGGTTTGATTGTGCTTTTTCGCAACACCCCAGAGGTCAGCGATCAGGTCGAAAGAACCATCAGCATTACGAGACCAGCCGAGGTCATATTCGCCTTCGAGAACCGCAACGATGTCAGCACGAACCTGTTGGCCGTTGTATCCACGCACATTGGCTTCACTCTTAACGGAGATACCCAGGTCACGCAAGGAAGACTTGAGGATTTCAGCGTCGGTGATTTTGGTACGCAGGGTGCTAAAGTGAGACATTTGAGATTTCCTCCTAAGAAAACGTTGTTTGAGAGAAACGACAACTCATGGATTGAAACTATGCCGTTGAGCGCTGATGGCGATCGCTGGCGTTGGATGAACTAGCGAGGGATGCGCTAGTCTTTCCTCCTGTTGGGAGCAGGAGAGAAAGTCTGTTAGAACTCCAGTCGCTGATATTCAGCAACTGAAGCAGCCGCAGGTCTAGCACGTTGTCTTGCCCAGTCTCTGAGGGCAGAGACCTGTTCTTGCATCGTCTTTGACAGGGGCAACGTAGCTTTGATCGCAGCAATTATGTCCAGTTGGGTAAATTCCCGATCCTGGGCAAATGCTTCATACATGGCTGCAATCAGGGCCTGCTCAATTTCAGCTCCGGAAAAACCATCGCAGATCTTCGAGAGTTGCTCGATATCGAAGCGGGATATATCTCGGCGACGTTTTTCTAGATGAATGGTGAAAATATCTTGACGCTCTTGTTCATTGGGTAGATCGACAAAGAAGATTTCGTCAAAGCGGCCTTTACGCAAGAACTCTCCGGGCAATCGCTCTACACGATTAGCAGTTGCCATGACAAACACTGGGGAGGTTTTTTCTTGCATCCAGGTGAGGAACGATCCGAAGATCCGGCTAGAGGTTCCGCCATCGGAGTCCGCCGAACCGGTTCCTCCAGCAAAGGCTTTGTCGAGTTCATCAATGAACAAGATAGCGGGGGAAATGGATTCAGCCGTTTTCAGGGCATTTCGGAGGTTCGCTTCTGAACGACCAACCATGGACCCATCGTAGACTCGACCCATATCCAGGCGCAGTAGGGGTAATCCCCACAGGCGAGAGGTTGTTTTAGCAATTAGGGATTTTCCACAACCGGGAACGCCTAAAATGAGCATTCCTTTGGGTTGGGGGAGTCCGTATTGTCTGGCTCGCTCAGTAAAGGCGTTCGATCGCTGTTTGAGCCAGGATTTGAGTTCTTCTAACCCCCCGACTGAATCAAGGGTTTCGTCTTCTTCAATGTATTCGAGAATACCATTACGGCGAATTAACTGTTTTTTCTCAGATAGAACGATTTCTACCTCAGATCCTGTTAATCGACCGGCTGTTACTTGAGCTTTACGATAGACCTTTTCTGCTTCATCTAGGGTTAATCCTAGGGCAGCTTTGAGGAGTTTTTCTCGCACATTGGTCTTGATCCGACTAGAACCGAGTTGAGCGGATAAGATTTGGTTGAGAGCCTCAAGATCGGGTAAAGGAAAGTCAAGAACAATAATTTCTTTTTCCAATTCAATGGGAATTTCTTGCACAGGAGACATTAATATAATGGTCTTCTGAGTTCCCTTAAAGTTGGCGATCGCATCGCGTAACCACCGCACGATCGTTGGAGTATAGAAGGAATGCAAGTCCTTAAAGATAAAGATTGCCCCTTCTTTGGAAGGTTGGCGAATCACCCATTCGATCGCCGCTTCCGGTGACAACGTGTTGTGCTGGGTTACGCTGCGAGGTTCTCCGTACTCAACCATTCCACGGGTGACTGTCCAAACGTAGAGTCGTCTTGGAGACTTGCCTTGTGCAAGGTTGGCTATGGATTGCTCTGCCCGCTCTTCCTCAGAGGTTACGAGGTAGATTAGGGGATATTGAGCTTTAATTAAAATACTAAGCTGCTCTCGCATAGCGATCGACCTACTTGCAACAGGGGGAATACCGGTTGGGGCTAGACTAATCTGATCGATACTAAGTGGATAACCCAGGGTTAAACGTTTAGCTTACAATCGGATTAGTCCGGCCATTTATGTCAGCATATGATCCGACAATATCTAGCACGGAACCAATTCTTCCTCGCCAGATTGAGAAATCTGGGAATCAAGGTTTGACACCCTCTCAACTGGCAGTTCCTCTTCAGACAGCACTGTGGGCTGATTCTTAAGAGCGACCAGTTCTCCATCTTGGATAACCACTGAACTCTCACATTCTGGACAGGTATGGATCTGATACGTTTTCCCGTAGGAATCGTTCATATTGTCCACGACCTCTGGATGTTCCAGGTAGAATGTAATTGCCCGTTCTACAATGGCTGACATCGGTTCTAAATCGATCGCCGCTTGTATTTTTAGCCGACGATGGAGTTCTGGGGGAATGTACAGCGTAACTTTTTGCTTGTCTTGCATATAGCTCTGGAGTCGTCCTATCCGGCTATGCCTTATTACCTTATCGATTCTATCATTAGCTGTCAAGACGTAAAGACTGTATGACGGCAATATTGTTACATTTGTTTACAAAGCGGAGGATGTGGAGGACAGCGTTAAAAGCGCTAATCCTTTTGTGTGTAATGATTTCAGTCTCTGCTTGCGCTGCAAATCCCCCATTGAATAACTGGAAAATTTATCAAAATCCCCGTTATGGATTTACATTTCCCTATCCCGATCGATGGCAAGCGCAACCGCCCCCGGAAAATCAGGACGGGCAAATTTTCAGCCATCCCGATCGCCCAGAGATTCAGATCCAAGGGTTTGCCCAGTCTCAGGTTGAACTTAATGGCTTACACGATGGTTCAAACTTTATTACCAACCAAGGAATCAAAGGTTTATTAACCCCAACTCTAGAGACGACCACCAGCCGGTTAACCCTGAGAATCTATAGCAATCAAGTCTATTATGTTTGGGAAGGGCGATCGCCCAGTTCAGAATTTGCCCAATATTATCCCCTCTTTGAACAAATCGCGAGGGAATATACCATTCCCTGAGTCGAGTAACGGGCGATCGCAAAAGACAAAACCCGTCCCATGCTGGAGATCATCGAGTTACTCTCGGTAAACGATGTTTGAAGCTACATAAGATTTCCCAAGAAATAGTACCAAGAGTGTCCGCCCAATCATCAGCGGTAAACTGATTTTGGCCATCTTGCCCTAAAAGGGTAACGACCTCGCCCACTTGCAGATCGGGGATACTGCTAACATCAAGCATTAACTGATCCATGGTAATAGCGCCCACTTGGGGAATACGCTGCCCTCGAATACCGACTTGCAGTTTATTGGAGAGGTTACGAGGAACCCCATCGGCATATCCGATACCCACAACAGCAACAGTCATCTCCTGGGCCGTAATATATTGATATCCATAACTAATACCGGTTCCCGCAGGAATAGTTTTAATTTGGGTGATCCTTGCTCTGACTTGCATTACCGGTTTGAGGCTGACCAAATCTTGGAGGTGGGGAGCGGGATAGAGTCCATAGGTAGCCAGTCCGACGCGCACAAAGTCATAATGGCAAGAGCGATCGCATAACGTAGCCGCAGAATTAGCTAAATGCAGTTTTGGCAAAGGTAACCCCGTGGCTTTAATTTGGGCGATCGCCTCTTGAAAACGCTGATGCTGTTGATTCATGATCTGCGGATCGGGACTATCCGCCGTTGCCAAGTGGGAATAGATACTGCCAATTTGGAGATGGGGTAAGTGGGAAACCTGCTGGAAAAACTCAGCTCCTTCTTGCCAAGGAATACCTAAACGGGACATTCCAGTATCTAGTTTCAGGTGAACCGTGAGAGTTTTGCCGAGTTCACTCAAGGTTTCGGAAACAATTAAAGCTTGTTTGGCACTACACAGAGTCGGTTGCAGATGCCAATGGGCGATCGCCTGGATTTGTTCCGGACTATTAACCGCGCCTAAAAGTAGAATCGGGGCTTCTATCCCGGCTTCCCGTAATTGTATTCCCTCTGGAATTGTCGCTACCCCTAACCAACTTGCCCCCGCTTCCAAGGCAGTTTCAGCCACAGCGATCGCCCCATGACCATACGCATCCGCCTTCACGACTGCCATTAACTGACAGTTTTGCTGTAAATGGTGTTTGAGTTCTCGCACATTATGGGCGATCGCCCCTCGATCGATTTCTACCCAAGCTCGTTCCCGCAAAGGCACAGTTGCCCCACTTTCTTGTAAAGATGAACGATTCGATTGAAATTTCCGCGAAGATTCTTGACTGAGCATATCCACTCCTTACAGACCACACCAAAGTTATTCCACACTGTATCTGGTGTTCCGGATTCCGACAAGAGAGAAGGGGGAGTCAGGAATTAAGAATGGCTCCTTCACTGATTAAAAGGATGAACCCGGTTGTTGAAGAAATTTAGTTTCTTCGGGTGTAGATAAACGACCCAAAAGATCATTTCTGTGGGGATACCGTCCAAATTTCTCGATAATTTCCTTGTGTCTGTATTCAAACTGGAGATTGGACTCTAATCCTGGCTGGCTAAATAATTCTACAGCAATTTCATGAATTCTCAGAGATTCACTATGCATGAAAGGTAGATAGAGAAATGACTTTTGCTCAATAGTAAGATATCGATTCGTTTGACCAGAAATTGCCTCTTGAGCGAGCGCTAATGCTAAGGAATCAAAGGCAAAAGCTAATGCCTGATTTCGATATATATTTCTAGAAAACTGATCGAGAATAATAATCTCAGCTAATCTTCCTAAAGGATCTGTCCGCCAAGGGTAAAGTTCGCACAGCGTTGCTTGATTATGGATTTGACCAAAGCGATCGCGAATGAGGAGATCCAATGATTCATCTTTTTTCCACCACTGCTTCGGATCGATTTGGTCAAACCAAAACTCAATAATTTCTCGATACTCCATAGGAACCCCGTTCATCTTAAGATCGGATTGTAGTTATTCTAGCTTAGTCAGTATGGAGTTAATGAATTATCCCCTGTGGAAACAAGTTTTGGAGTTTGTGAAAGTGACAACCGAGGAGGTCGGAGAAGAACTTCTCAAGCAGTTTGGTCAGGTGCAGGGACTTGAAAAAGACGATGGTTCTTTAGTGACGCAGGCAGATCAATGGGCCGATCTCCAACTACAAGAACGAATTTTAGCCCAATTTCCCGATCATGGAGTATTAACAGAAGAAACAGCCAAACATTTTCCCGATACTCCTTGGTGTTGGATTATTGACCCCATTGATGGTACAACCAATTTTACGCGTGGCGTTCCCCTGTGGGGAATTTCTATGGCCTTACTCTATCAAGGCACTCCCGTATTTGGCTATCTCTATTTTCCCCCCATTCGTCACTCCTTTTATGGGTTTTGGAATGCTCCCTCAGAGCTAGAAGGCCATCCCGTCGGGGCGTTCTTGAACGATCGCCCCATTACCCCAACGTCCGATCAGCCCAGTCACAATCATTTCTTTAATCTTTGTAATCGTTGCGCTCGCACTACCTCGGTTTTGCAGGCCGATTCCGCTCCTTTTCCCTGTAAAATTCGGATGCTTGGTGTAGCAACTTACAGTATACTCACCGTTTCTGCCGGAATTGCCATCGGGGGGATAGAAGCGACCCCGAAAATCTGGGATATTGCCGCAGTTTGGGCGATATCCCATGCTGCTGGTGTCGTCTGGGTTCCCCTCACCCATGCGGCTCCTTTTCCCCTCATATCGGGTGAAGATTATCATCATTACCCCTATCCCACCCTGGTGGTCAGTCACTCCCAATGGGTGGAGCTATTCCAACCTTGGATAGTT
This sequence comes from Cyanobacteria bacterium UBA2566, assembly GCA_002340255.1. Taxonomy (GTDB): domain Bacteria; phylum Cyanobacteriota; class Cyanobacteriia; order Cyanobacteriales; family Desertifilaceae; genus Roseofilum. The sequence goes on along the minus strand of DDLS01000138.1, from coordinate 29,490 downwards.
ACTGTTACTCAATAGGCGAATTTAAAAGTATTTTCTTATTAAGAGTTTGACTCAACAAATTGTGAGTAACTCTTAAGAAGCTTTACGGCGATCGTCATAACGCTCTTGAGTTTTACAAGCAATTGAGCCAATTTCTATCGGTGCTTGGTTTTCAGAGAGCGCTTCTTGGACCACTTGTTGGGCATGTTCCCGACAGCGTCCACAACCACCAGAAAATTCCAGGCGATCGCAGACTAGATCGATAGAACAAGCTCCTTGAGCGACCGCCTTGCGAATATCGCGATCCGTAATTGCATGACAAATACAAATGTACATCTAGGTTCACTGCCTCCACTAGATTTTAGTTATTCTTGTCTTAACTTAATCCTAAATTAATGAAAAGTATTCTCAATTAACTCCTTCCATTATGCATTGACAGCCCCTAGGAAGTCAAGTAGGATCGGCGAAGACAACTCGAAATCGATACCTGTTCTTGATTAAAGAGCAATCAATCAGTTAGGAGAACACCAATGCAGGGCAATACTAATGTCCACACCCAATTAAATGCTGCCCTCAAACTTCAATTGACGGCAATTAACCAGTTTTTTCTCCATGCCAGAATCTGTAAAAACTGGGGACTTCATCAGCTAAACGATAAAGTGTATAAGGCATCGATTGCAGCGATGAAACATGCCGATAAGCTGATTGAGCGGACTTTATTTCTGGAAGGTTTGCCCAATTTACAAGATTTAGGTAAATTGCTCATCGGTGAAACAGTACCAGAACTGTTGCAAAACGACTTGAGAATGTATCAAGACATACGGTCAGATCTCCAACAGGCAATTAAACTGTGTGAATCGGTTCAAGACTATGTTAGTCGGGACATGCTAGAAGAGATTCTAGAGGACATCGAAGAGTCGATTGATTGGCTCGAATCTCAACAATGGCTAATCGAAAGTGCAGGATTAGAAAATTATCTGCAATCGATGATGTAATCCCAACAATTATCCGAGTAACCACCCAGTTTTAAAGTGAGACGAAAACAATGAAAGGGACAGATCGAGTTATTGACCAACTGCACAAACTGCTCAGAAGTGAACTCGCTGCACGGGATCAGTATTTTACCCATTCTCGTATGTATGGAGATTGGGGATTGAATAAGCTCTATGAGCGCATCGATCATGAAATGCAAGAAGAAACCCAACATGCGGATGCGATTATTAAGCGATTATTGTTTTTAGAAGCACGTCCAGATTTATCCCAACAGGAGGGTCTCAATATTGGCTCAACAGTAAAGGAAATGCTCGCTAGTGACTTAGAGTTAGAGTACAAAGTAGTTTCCGACTTGAAAGAAGCGATCGCCGTTTGCGAAACCGAGCAAGATTATCAAACTCGCGAAATCTTAGAAGTGATTCTAACGGATACGGAAGAAGATCATGCCTATTGGTTAGAACAACAATTAAGATTGATGGAGATGCTTGGGGAAGCAAACTATATCCAATCTCAAATGTAGGAGTGATGATTATGTTGAGGAACAGGCAAAATGAGACTCGGTGGATCGGAGTGGGTTTAGCGATCCTCCTGAGTTTGAGTCTCTTCGCCTGTACTCAACCCCAGGTTTCTCCTCTTCTAGAGACACCCCTTAGCTCTCCAGAAGAGATTCCAACCGAAAGCCTAGAGCGAGTAGTGGCCTTAACCTCTCTTTCGGCAGATATTTTGCAACGGTTAGACGCTTCCAAATTAGTGGGTATTCCTGGAAGTTCCCTGCTAGAGAAAGACCCCCGGTTCGCCGACATCACCCCTGTCAGTCAAGGACAAACTGCACCAAGTTTAGAGAAAATTATTGCTCTGAAACCCGATTTAGTCATTGGTGCAACTGGGTTTCACGATCAAATTGCGGCCAGGCTTACGGAGCTGAATATTGAGACGTATACTGAAAGCAGTTAAAACCCAACAAGTTCATGTGTTTGACTACTACGGTTTAATTAACCCAGGCACCATAGACTCCATCCAAAACGCCAGTGAACAGCTACTAAAAATTAGCGTGGTTACAGGGGAAAGCGCCGTAATATGGGACGATATTTAAAATTAGTTTTGGAGAAGGGACTTTTATCACCACAATTCTTTTAATTAGTCTATAATCCTCTAAGTTTGCGATCGTCCATCCATTCTCATTATCATGTCCCAAACCTGTGAAAAATACATCATCCTTGGGGCGGGTTTTATCGGACTCGGTATTGCCGAGGCTCTGAAATCTGCCCAAATTCCCTACGATCAAGTTGATGCCAGCGATGATATTGGGGGCAATTGGTATCATGGCGTGTATGAAACTGCCCATATTATCTCCTCTCGAAAGGTTACCCAATTCCCTCAGTTTCCTATGTCAGATGACTATCCCGACTTTCCAAGTGCGGCTCAAATGTTAGCCTATCTGCGTCATTTTGCCGACCATTATCAATTACGGGAAAATATCGAACTTAATCGCACAGTCATCGCCGTTAATCCAACCAAGAATAATCTCTGGCACGTCATTTTTGCAAACGGAGAAGAAAGAACTTACAAGGGAATTTTAATCTGTAATGGTCATCATTGGTGCAAGCGCTTTCCAGAATTTCAAGGTGAATTCAAGGGTGAAATCATTCATTCTAAAGATTATAAACATCCGGAGCAACTACGGGGTAAACGAGTCCTTGTTATTGGTGGAGGTAACTCAGGTTGTGATATTGCTGCTGAAGCAGCACGAGTCGCGGCAAAATCGTTTCTTAGCTTGCGAGAGTCCGTTTGGTTTATTCCCAAAACCTTTGTCGGCGTTCCAGTCGTTAATCTGGTTCAATGGTGGATGCCCGAATGGGTACAACGAGCTATGGCTCAGACGATTATTCAACTCACTTTTGGCCCCCATAAACGCTATGGTTTACCCAAGCCGAACTATCGCCTATTTACCAAACATCCTACTATCAATAATGAAGTTCCTTATTATATTAAACAAGGAAAAATCACACCCAAGCCTGGCATTGACTGCTTGCATGACTCTACCGTAGAGTTTGTCGATGGTAGCTCGGCTAATATTGATTTGATTGTTTGCGCTACAGGGTATCATGTTGCCTATCCCTTTTTGCCTGATGAGCTGCAACGGATTAAAGGGGCAATCGTTCAATGTTATGCCGGAACTTTTTTAGACGATTATAAAGGGATTTACTATATTGGCTGGGGGCAAGCGCGAGGCGGAGTGGGTTCAATTATTGGCCTTTACAGTCAATTTTTAGTCCAATGTTTACAACTACAAGAAGAGCTTAAAATTCCCCTTGGCTTAGTCTTCAAAAAAATGGGGCAGGAATTACCCACAACCCACTTATCCGATCCGCAAGCTGTTTTTAGGCAGTTAAAGTTGGGGAAAATTGCTTTTCCTTTAATTCGCAAAATTGCTTATACTCTGGATTCCCAGTATCCTGAGTTTGAGAATGAAGTTTTACCCGAAAACCAAGCTAAAAGAGTCATGTCTCCTACTAAGTGTTGATGGATTAAAGATTGACTGTGTAAATAGGCTTGAACAGGTTATGATAGGGTATTAGTAATAAATTTATTACTGTATATGGGGTTAGCGTTAGGAATCGATTTTGGCACATCGGGAGCTAGGGCGATCGCCATTAATCCAGATCGGGCAATCTTTGCTCAGGCAACCTGCACTTACGATCGCCAGCATCCCCAAGTCTGGAAAACTAGCCTGTTTTCGTTATTAGAGCAACTGCCACTAGAGTGTCGCCAACAGATTACGCGAATTTTAATCAATGGGACTTCGGCAACTGTCCTATTTTGCGATCGCGAGGGCGAGGCGATCGCGCCCCCATTGATGTACAATGACGACCGAGGAAAAGCTGTCATGCCTCAGTTACAACGCTTTGCGCCTGCGGATCATCTGGTTTTGAGTGCCACATCGAGCTTGGCAAAGCTGTTTTGGGGATTAGAAAACCTTTCATTTGGCGATCGCCCAATCTATGTCCTCCATCAAGCTGACTGGTTAGCCTCTTTACTCCACGGAAGACTTGGTATCAGTGATTATCACAATGCCCTCAAATTGGGCTATGATGTCCATAATTTGTGCTATCCCGATTGGTTTCCCAAGCTCCCTGCAACTCTAAAGTTACCGAAAATTTATACCCCTGGAGAAGCGATCGCCCCTATCTTACCAGACATTGCCCAATCCTTTTCCTTCCCCTCCGATTGTCTCATTTGTGCTGGAACCACCGATAGTATTGCCGCCTTTATTGCCAGTGGTGCATCTTTTCCCGGTGATGCGGTGACCTCTCTTGGCTCCACCTTAGTGTTAAAATTGCTCAGTGAAATCCCGGTTAACGATAGCTGTTATGGAATTTATAGCCATCGGTTTGGCGATCACTATTTAGTGGGAGGCGCTTCTAATACTGGGGGTGCAGTGCTGCGGCATTTTTTTACTGACGTAGAATTAGATACTTTCTCCCGTCAAATTAACCCTCATCAGGAAAGTCCCCTAGATTATTATCCCTTACTCGGAAAAGGCGATCGCTTTCCGATCAACGATCCGAACCTCCTCCCCCGTCTCGATCCCCGTCCAGATAACCCCGTTGAGTTTCTCCATGGACTCCTACAAGCGATCGCCCGTATTGAAGCTCTGGGATATCAACGACTCTCCGAACTGGGAGCTACCCCTCTCAGACGCTTGTATACGGCTGGAGGGGGAGCAAAAAGTCATACTTGGTCACAGCTACGGCAAACCTATTTATCTGTTCCCTTTCTCACCCCCATCAGTCCTTTAGCTGCCTATGGCAGTGCGTGTTTAGCCTTGAATCCAATTTAGTTGAAGATACGAGAAACAAGATCATTAAATACGCTGAATATTACACAGTCTAGATATGACAAGTTTTTAAGCCAATTTGAGATCCGACAGAAGTTGATTATAATGAGTAGATTATTATAGCTAAGTCATGCCATTACTCTATGAGGTTGCACTTTAACAAGAGGCTTAAGACCCTTGTCTGTCAAGGATATATTAGTGCAAGATATCATAAGATGGTATAATAAATAACTGAAAACTGGAAGAGACCAAGTTGTTCTCAGCCCCTTGTCTGTCCTAATAGACTCACGCACTGCTATAACACGTAGCCAGTAACTTACGGTTTTGGTATCAACTATGAAGAAAAAACAGAGAGAATCATCGGACAAAACCGCTGAACTCTTGCCATCGAAAAACCATAACCGGGGTGCATCCAATCAGTCATCAACTGCCTGTTGGTCGATTTTAGCGATCGATCGAGATCCACAGATTTACCAGACTTTGACGGAGAAATTTCAGGATTTTGTATTTCAAGGAAAATCCTTGAAAGTCGAATGGATAAAGAATAGAAAAAAAGCGCAAAGTTATCTAGAAGTCAATCCAGATTTTAGCATTGTTTTTATCGATCTAGATCTAGACAAACCCAGGGGTGGGTTAGATCTGGTTCAGTGGATTAGAGAAGATTGTGCCAACTCATGCCATCGCCTTATTGTCTGTGCAACAGAGCCGGATCGAGCCTTAGAGTTTTCTATATGGCTCAATTATGAGATTAATGATTATCAGCAGAAAGATCAGCTCAATCAACAAACGTTAGGGATCTGTTTATTAAAAAACCTACGTTCCGATCAAGAAATTCAAGACTTAGAAAACAAACGCCAAGAACTCACTGTTTTATCAACCCAACTCAAACACTTAAATCAAACGTTAGAGGCTCAAGTTAAATCTAGAACCCAAGAGCTGGAAACCAAAACAAAGCAACTAGAGCAAGAAATTAGCGATCGCACCCTCGCCGAAACCGATAAGCGAGCATCCGAAGATAAATTTTCCATTGTCTTTCAGTGTACCCCACACCCCATTACCATCACCTCCATGAAAGATGGGCGACACCTAGAAGTCAATGATGCCTTCCTAAGAACCACCGGATATACCAACGAAGAAGTCATTGGGCGCACCGCCGTAGAATTGGAACTCTGGACAAAAATGGAACAGAGAGTCAACCTCTTTGAAACCCTAGTGAGTCAGGGCTTTATCCGCGATTATGAATTTGAATTTTGTACCAAATCCGGAGAGCGCCGCATTACCTTACTTTCTGCCGATATCATTAAACTCAGAGGAGAAGATTGTTTACTGTCGGTCACCAATGATATTACCCAACGCAAACACGCAGAAGAAGCCCTAGCCAAATCCAAAGAAACAGCAGAACAGGCGAATCAAGCCAAAAGTGAGTTTTTAGCTAATATGAGCCATGAACTGCGCACCCCTTTAAATGCGATTCTTGGTTTTACCCAAATCATGAGTCGAGACCCTTCACTCAAACGAGAACACCAAGAAAATTTAGAGATTATTGGGCGATCGGGAGAACATCTTCTAGAGTTGATTAATGATATTTTGGAAATGTCCAAAATAGAAGCAGGTCGAGTGACCCTCAATCCCAGTAACTTCGATCTCTATCGCCTGCTCAAAAGTATTGAAGAAATGCTTCAGCTTAAAGCCACGTCAAAAGGCTTGCACCTCCTCTTTGAACGGGACTCCTATGTGCCCCAATTTATTGGTGCAGATGAAGGAAAATTGCGCCAAGTTTTAATTAATTTACTGGGGAACGCGATTAAATTTACCCAAGATGGGGGGGTTGCCCTGCGGGTAAATGGACAATCAACAGTAGAAAATCAGGAAGAGACAACTATTGAGTTTCGAGTCGAAGATACAGGACCAGGAATTGCCCCAGAAGAGTTGCATCAACTATTTGAACCCTTTGGGCAAACGGAAACCGGGCGTAAATCCCAACAGGGGACTGGATTAGGATTGCCCATTAGTCGTCAGTTTGTGCAGTTGATGGGGGGAGATTTGACCGTGACTTCCGAAGTGGATCGCGGATCGACCTTTACCTTTTCCATCCAAGTCAAATTAATAGATTCAAGTGAGATTGAGTCCTCTGTTCCCACTCGTAAGGTGAAGGGATTAGCTCCTGGGCAACCCACCAAACGGATCTTAGCTGTAGACGATCGCCAAGAAAGTCGGATGCTACTGCTGCAACTGTTGGGCAATTTAGGCTTTGAGGTGGAGATGGCTTCTAATGGGCAAGAGGCGATCGCCATCTGGAAACGATGGTACCCCCATTTGATTCTCATGGATATGCAAATGCCAGTCATGGACGGTTACGAAGCCACCCGACAGATTAAAAGTACTTCCAAAGGTCGCAGTACCCTCATTTTTGCCCTCACAGCCAGCGCCTTTGAAGAAGAACGCAATTTAGTCCTCAGTGCTGGATGTGATGAATTCTTGCGTAAACCCTTCCGAGAAAACATTCTCTTAGAAAAAATTGCCCAACATCTGGGAATTGAGTATCTTTATCAAGAGAACGACAATTCACCCTCAGAAGCCGATCGACCTCTAGCACGTCCTTTAGAAGACTATCTCGCAGAAATGACACCAGAGTGGATCGAAGAACTCTATCAAACTGCTATTAAAGGATTTGACGATGAAATGGTCTTACTCATTGACCAAATTCCCGAATCCTTAAGTCCTCTATCCCAGCAATTATCAGAATGGGCCCATAATTTTCGCTTTGACTGTGTGGTGTCGTTAATTGAAAAGGTAAGACCATGATCGCAGAACCGGAACTCATGGGGCGCAATATCTTAATTGTGGACGATCTGCCCGATAATTTGCGTTTGCTCTCCAAAATGCTGACACAGCAGGGGTATAAAGTACGAAAAGCCATCAATGGAGAAATGGCGATCGCCTCCTGCACCGCCCAGCCTCCGGATTTAATCTTACTCGATATTAATATGCCTGGCATGAATGGCTATCAAGTTTGTGATGTCCTCAAATCTTCCTCCATGACCGCCCAAATCCCCATTATTTTCTTGAGTGCCTTAGATGAAGCCAACCATAAATTGCAGGCCTTCAAATCTGGCGGACTAGACTACATTACCAAACCCTTCCAAGTCGAAGAAGTCTTAGCTCGGGTAGAGCATCAACTTAGCCTCTGCTATCAACAGAACAAACTCAAAGAAGAACTCGAACAACTGAAACAAGAGGTCAACCAACGACAACAAACGCAACAAAATTTAGAACGGCTAGTGACCGTAGATGAACTCACCCAACTCAGTAACCGTCGCCATTTTAATGATTATCTCAAACAAGAATGGAAACGGTTATTTTCTCTACCTTTCTATACTGGAGGATATCCCCAAGCCCTATCGTTGATTTTGGCTGATGTCGATTATTTCAAACTTTATAATGATACCTATGGCCATCTAAAAGGCGATCAATCTCTACAAAAGGTGGCTCAAGCGATGAAACAAGTTGTCACCTATTCTGGCTCTTTAGTTGCCCGATATGGGGGAGAAGAATTTGCCATAATTTTACCCAATGCCTCGTCAGATTATGCCTTACAAGTGGCCGAACTCATTCGTGTACAAGTGAAAGCCCTCAAAATTCCCCATAGTCAATCGATCGTGAGTTCATATGTTACGGTTAGTTTGGGGATCGCTTGTCGGTTTCCAGATTCCGATTTATCTCCAGAAGACTTGATTTCCAGTGCTGATAAAGCACTCTATCATGCCAAACAACAAGGCAGGAATTCTGTCTATCGATAACGATTTAACTGTCTAAAAACTGTCAACAGTTGTCCTGTCATACCCAGTCTTATGGTGAACAATAATATAGATTCAAAAAATCTTTTAATTGTCGATGATACCCCGGATAATATTCGCTTACTCTCTACGATGTTAGCCGAACAAGGGTATAAAGTGCGTAAAGCTCTCAATGGAGAAATGGCCTTAAATTCTTGCCAGGCCGATCCTCCCGATTTAGTCATTCTCGATATTAAAATGCCCGATTTAGATGGGTATACGGTTTGCGAACGCTTAAAACTTAATCCAGAGACTGCGGAAATTCCAGTGGTTTTTATTAGTGCCTTAGATGATGTGATTGATAAGGTCAAGGCCTTTCAAGTCGGGGGTGTAGATTATATTAGTAAGCCGTTTCAGTGTGAAGAGGTATTAGCACGAGTTAGAAGTCAATTAACTATTCGAGAACTAACCTTTAAGTTAGAACAGAAAGTGGAAGCTCGAACGGCGGCTTTATTGGGTGCTTTTGAAACGTTACAAGAGACTCAAATTCAGTTAGTTCAAAGTGAGAAAATGGCAACTTTGGGTCAACTCATTGCCGGAATTGCCCATGAAATTAATAATCCCTTGGGATTTATTACGAATAATCTGGCATTTGCCCAAGAAGGAGTACAGAGTTTAATGGAGCATTTGCAACTCTATCAGCAGGAATATCCCCAGCCGACGGAAGCTATTATCGATCACTCGGAGACGATTGATTTAGAGTATGTGTTAGAAGATTTACCCAATATTCTCAATTCAATTAAGATAGGTAGCGATCGCATCCAACAACTTAGTATTTCCTTACGCAAGTTTTCCAGAAAAAATAATGATAAGCCAGTAGAATCCGATCTTCACGATGGACTCGAAAGTACTCTACTTATCCTCAAACACCGCCTCAAAAACAATGGGAATCGAGGAGCCATTGAAATCAGAAAAGAGTATCAAGAGTTACCCCAAATCCTCTGTTATCCCGAACAACTCAATCAAGTATTTATGAATCTGTTAGCCAACAGTATTGATGCTTTAGATGAGCGGTGCGAGAAAAATGGGGGTCGTTCTTCAGAGGAATCCTATACCATTACTATTGCAACCGAATTTATCAGCGATCGCTCCCTCATCCAAATTCGGGTTACCGATAACGGGTTAGGCATCCCTGAAGATATACAAAGTCAAATTTTTGACTATCAATTTACCACCAAACCAGCGGGAAAAGGCACAGGATTAGGATTGGCGATCGCCCACCAAATTATCCAACGCCATGATGGACTTCTTGAATGCCACTCCATTCCCCAACAAAAAACTACGTTTACTATCTACTTGCCCATTAAGAATCAGATTGACTGATGAATCATCTTAAAAAAGTATGACAATATCCTACAATAGACCCATCATGATTGTATCAATCTTAATCGAATCGACTATAGGCGATCGCCCCTTGACCATGATAAACTAGCGCTACATTTAGTGAACTGTGCCATTATTTATGCCATATTGGTTGTTAAAATCAGAACCGACAGATTATAGTATTACGGATTTGGAGCGCGATCGCACCACGGTTTGGGATGGGGTACGCAACTATCAAGCCAGAAACTTCTTACGACAAATGAAAGTCGGCGATCGGGTATTTATTTATCACTCCAATGCCAAACCTCCAGGCATTGTGGGATTAGCAAAAGTGATTACCGAGAATGTTGTCGATCCCACCCAATTTAATCCCCAGGATAAACATTACGATCCGAAAGCAACACGAGAAGCTCCTCGCTGGCAAACTGTGGACATCGAATTTATACAAAAATTTCCCCGCTTGATTTCAATTACAGAATTAAAACAGAGCTTTTCCCCAGAAGAGCTATTGGTGGTTAAACGGGGAAACCGCTTATCAGTGATGCCTATTTTAGATGCAATAGCTGAACAAATTATAGCTTCGATTAACACCGATTAATAGACTTTTGAGTCACGAGCAGAGGTGAGATTAGCCTAATATTAAGCTTGACCGATTTAAATGGGAATTTCGATAATCAACTCTGTTCCCTCTCTCGGCTGAGAAACGCATCGTAACTGTCCTCTATGTTGTTGGGTAATAATTTGGTAACTGGTTGATAACCCCAGTCCTGTTCCTTGACCTACTGGTTTCGTTGTAAAAAAGGGATCAAAAGCTTTTTGGAGATTGGTTTTGCTCATGCCGGAACCATTGTCCTGGATAGAAATTTGTACCCTTTGGGCATCAAGTATAGTGGTCGTAATATGAATGGTAGGATATCGATCGAGTGGATTTTTTTCTAAAGCATCAATCGCATTGGTAAGAAGGTTCAAAAATACTTGATTCAGTTGACTTGCCGAGCAGTGGATAAGAGGCAGTGAACTATAGTTTTTCAGGATCTTAATTTCTGGACGATTGTGTTGAGCTTTGAGACGATGGTTTAAGATCAGTAAAGTATTTTCTAATCCTTCATGAATATCGACTTTTTTATATTTGGATTGATCGAGTCGGGCAAAGTTCCGTAACCCTTGAATGATTTTATGAATGCGATCGCTACCCGCTTGCATGGAATTAAACAGACTCTCTATATCTAAGCGTAAATAATCTAACTCTATTTCTTCTAGTTTTTGGGCGATCGCTGCATCGACTTCCGAGGAGTGTTGCTCATAAAGGCTAACTAGATCGAGCAAATCTTGCACATATTGGCGAGCATACATGATATTGCCGAAAATAAAGTTGATGGGATTATTGATTTCATGGGCAATTCCCGCTACCATTTGTCCTAAAGAAGACATTTTTTCGGTTTGAATTAATTGCGCTTGAGTCTGCTGCAATTGTTGGAGGGTTTGTTCTAATTGTTGGTTATTTTCTTGTAATTCTTGGGTTCTCTGTTCAACTTTCTCTTCCAAGTTGTGACTGTAGTCTTCTAACTGTTGGTAAAGTCGCGCATTTTCTAGGGAAATAGTGGCTTGAGTGCCGATCAGTTTGAGAATTTCTAGGCGATCGCTAGTAAAGGTGCCGGTTGTGAGTTTATTTTCTAAATAAAGAATGGCGATCAGTTTTCCCTGATTCTGCAATGCCAGACACAGTATACTCTTCGGTAAAGATTGGCTTAAGTACTCGTCAGAGGAAAATCGGGATTCCTCGATCGAATGATTCAGGACTAGAGTTTCACGAGTGCGCCAAACTCGATTGATGATAGTTAGGGGGAGTTCTTGAGTCGAAGCTAGGGGGAGAGAGCGCGCCAAAGAACGAATTTGTATGTTGGATGCATCGTCTATGTAGTCGGCGATCGCTTCAATCCATAAACTCTCCTGTTTCGGCAACAGCAAAGCTCCTTTAGTTGCTCCAGCATTTTCGATTAGCGATTGTATCAATTTTGCTAGTAATTGTTCTAGATTCATTTCTCCAGATAGGGCTTGAGAGGTTTTGATCGCTGAAGAAAAATCCAGAAAGATATTTGCCCCTGAACTGGTTGAAGTCAGATGAAGAGAGGTAGCCCTAGACGAATCAAAGTTCTCTTTAGTACACCTTATTTCTGAATTCAGAATAGGAGCAAGTACTTGGGAATACCGTTGTTCCAAGTCCGCAACTTTAGCTTGAGCGCCCCAGTGTGCATAAGCATAGTAAGCATCAATGAGATAAACTTCGGCAACTTCGGGCATCTCTTGTTCAAAATAAAACTCTGCCGTTAACTCACAGGCGATCGCCTCATGGTGCAGATATTCACCTTCCTTTGCACCCACTCTCGCTCGTTTATAAAACTCCACAGCTTCCCACTTTTGACCCAAGTTTCGTGCTTGTTCAGCTTGAATTAGATCGCATTGATGCTGATAATTCAGAGGAGAAAATTTTGCCCAGTACTCCATCTGAAGCAAATTCTGTTCCACGTTTCCCAAATAGTGTTCTGTCTCAACTAATCCACTTTCTCGAACCCCAGCCAGTAAAGCTAAAGATGAATAAAAGATTGCCGGGATGGAAAACAGATTATTGCCATTCTCTTTTGTTTCTGGAATGATTAAAATAGCATTCTCTACAGCATTCAAATAATCCTTAAATAAATAAGACAACATCATTTTAAGGAGATGATAATGGTAGACCAGTACCGGTTGATTTTCGTCTATAAGTTTGTGTACTCTTTGCAACTCCCCCTGTGAATTATCCCTAAAAAGCTGCGTCGGATTTTCTAAATTTCCCTGTAAATTCTGGATTGTTTGTTGCCAAGTAGCGATGTAATCTAGATGATAATCTTGCTTCAGCCGTTCAATCATCTCTTTATATTTTTGGAATTCACTGCTGACGAAACCTAGATTTTCACCCATCAGAAACAGAAAATGGCAATATTCTGCTGCCGCATAACTCGCGCATTCAAAATCACCAGATTCTAATCCATGTTTGATCCCTTCTAGCTCTAATTCTATACATTGTTTGGGATGTTGTTTCCAGAGCCTAGATCCTCCAGCAACAATATTTAGCACTTGAGATTTAATCTCTGAAGTATTGAATCGTTCCATTAACTGAACAGACAGTTCACCCAACTGATATCCAAGCTCAAGATCGCCGAACCCTTCACATAACAACATACTATACCAACCATAACCAACAATTGAAGAGGAACAGTTGCCGTATGTTAGAGACAGATCGACCATTGTAAACGTAATTTGTTTCAATAATTCGGGATTGACCATCCAAGCGGTTGTAATAATATTAGTCAACAGATCCATTGCCGCTAACTTGTAAGGATCTGTCATTTCGGGTAGATCGATGAGTTGTTGTAAATTGTTGATTTGATCGCGAGGGTCGTCCGATAACGTGATTTCCAACATCTCCAAAACTTTTAGACCAGAATCTATCACATTCTGCATCTTATTTTGACTGATATCAGCCTGAATTAAAATGTTATATACTTCAACTCGATCGAGAAGAGTTTTCGCTCGTTGAAGAACAATTTCAGCGAGACGTTCAATGCCTTCAAAGTTTGTACTTAAAAATTCGGACTCTAGGGTGGCAATATACAGAGCTAGAGTGAGATCGTACTGAGTTGACCAACTATTTTCTCCTAAGAACGATCGCCCCGCATTGGCATATTCTCTAGCTGCGGCGTAAGCGGTTGTACTTTTAGCTTTTTGAGCAGCTAGCAAATTGAGTTGGGCAATTTCATCTCTCTGGGCGCGATTGCCGATCAGTTCCTCTGCCCTATTGAGATGATCAACAATTTCAAAAACATTCTCGACATCTGTATCTAGATGTTCCCAAAGCCGGCAACCAATTTCTAAATGAGTTTGTTTCCTTTGGTCTTCTTCAATTAAACTATAGGCAGCTTGTTGAACTCGGTCGTGGAGAAATCGATAACAGGGATTTGAAGCATGAATTGTAGATTGAGGTAGAGAATTGTGCAAATAAAATTTATAGACATCACTTTCGGGTAAAATAAAACCTTCAGCTAAGGATGACCATAAATGGACGGCTGTTTCTTCTGGAGTTCTTTGACCAGCCAGCGCTAAAATTTTGAGATTAAATTTATTGCCAATACACGCTGCTATTTTAATCATTTCTTGGGTTGTAGGTGATAATTTTTGTAATCGACCCATCATGAATCCCACGACATCATCGGTAAGCGTAAGCTGACGCACTTTTGACATATCACATTGCCAAGACCCCACATTGACATTAAATTCAATCGAACCATCGTCATGTAACCCCTTCAAAAACTGTGTTGTAAAGAAAGGATTTCCCTTGGTTTTTTGATAGATAAAATCGGCCAAAGGTGAAGCAACTTCAGCAGAACATCGCAACGTATCAGCCACTAAATAGGCAATTTCTGGCTTACCTAATGGATTCAGAGTTAAGGTATAGGGCGTTATCCCCTGTTTCTTAATTTCCTCCAAGGTTAACATCAGGGGATGGGCAGGGAAAACTTCATTATCTCGATAGGCTCCAAGAAGCAATAAATATCCCGCTTCTGAATCACCCATCAGCAACTTTAAGAGATTCAAAGAAGCATAATCTGCCCACTGTAAATCATCCAAAAATATGACCAGGGGATGCTCTTGGGTTGTGAAGACACCAATAAACTGGCTAAAGAGTAAATTAAATCGGTTCTGGGCAGCACTCCCAGAAAGTTCTTGGACTGGGGGTTGTTGGCCGATAATCTGTTCGAGTTCTGGTATGATATCAACGATTACTTGCCCATTCTCTCCCACCGCTTGTAGAATTTTTGCTTTCCAGGTGGCTAATTCTACATCGGAATCCCCTAACAATTGTTCGATCAACTCTTGGAATGCTTGCACCAAAGCAGAGAAGGGAATATTACGATTAAATTGGTCAAACTTTCCTTGAATAAAATAACCTCGCTGTCGGACAATGGGTTTATGGATTTCGTTAATGACTGCGGTTTTCCCAATCCCAGAAAACCCAGCAACGAGCATCATTTCTGTTTCTCCAAAGCTGACTCGCTCAAAGGACTCTAAAAGAATTTGTACTTCTTGCTCTCGTCCGTAGAGCTTTTCAGGAATCAGGAAACGATCGCACACATCCCGTTGTCCGATCGCAAATCCGGCAATCTCGCCAGTAGCCTGCCACTCCTGCAAACACTGTTCTAAATCATACTTTAATCCCAAGGCACTTTGATAACGGTCTTCTGCATTCTTAGCCATCAACTTCAAGACAATATCCGACAGCACTTGAGGAATAGTTTCCCGACTCCCTAATTCCGCAGGCATTTTCGCCAGATGACAATGCACTAATTCCATGGGATCGTCACTTTTGAAGGGTAATTCTCCTGTGAGTAATTCAAAAAAGGTCACCCCCAGAGAATAAAAATCACTCCGATAGTCAATTCCCCGGTTCATACGTCCTGTTTGTTCTGGAGAAATATAAGCTAGAGTTCCTTCAAGGACATGGGGATTCATCAATTGTTGTTGCTCTTTGGGCAGCAAACTGGCAATACTGAAGTCAATCAGTTGAACGTGGTGAGTTTGGGGATGAATCAGGATATTGCTCGGTTTAATGTCTTTGTGGATAATTCGTTGTTGGTTCAAATAATCCAGCGTATCGGCTAATTGAATGGCAAGGATTAGAAACTCGGATAAACTGTGATGAGAGTGCTGCCAATACTTTCCAAGGCTGATTGCGCCCTCATCTGGCATCACTAGGGCATAGCCGAGATTGCAACGTTCCAGGGCAAGGGGTTGGACAATTCCAGGATGTTCTAGATGAGAGGCGATCGCATACTGGTTGCGAAATTTTACCAGTTCATTGAAGGTAGGGTGCTGATTACGTAGGACTTTGACAATGACCGGTCGGCGATCGCTCACTCTTACTCCGCGATAGACCATTGTCCGGCCACCACTATAGACCAATGTCACTTCTGCATAATTTTTTGAATCAAGACTTATCATTCGGCAATAAGAGTTCAAATAATACCCTCAATATAACAAATTATGAGGTTAAGCAAATGGGATGATTTTATTTATGGACAGTTCCAGGAAAGGACAAAACTGGATTTTTCTGATTCCCTATTCCCTATTCTTTAGGATACCGAATCGGGATTTCAATTATAAACGTCGTTTCCCCAGGAGACGAGACACAAGAGAGAAAACCCCGATGCTTTTCCGTAATAATTTGGTAGCTAATTGATAGTCCTAAACCCGTGCCTTGACCCACGGGCTTTGTAGTATAAAAAGGGTCAAAAAGCCTGGCTTTAGTTTCCGCATTCATGCCCAATCCGTTATCCGTAATCCGAATCATAACATTTTCACCAGCCACTCTAGTTTCAATCGCAATCGTCATCCCAGGCGGATCTTCTGATTTCAGAGTGCGTGATTTCTCTTCTAACGCATCGATCGCATTAGTCAAAATATTCATAAATACCTGATTCAGTTGTCTGGCATAACATTCGACCAAAGGCAATTGACCATAATCCTTAATCACCTCAATTTCTGGCCGCGAACCGATCGCCCGTAAACGAGGATTTAAAATACTGAGAGTGCTCTCAATACCTTCATGCAAATCAACCGCTTTCAGTTCCGATTCATCCAAACGGGAAAAAGTGCGTAAAGATTGGACAATTTCCCGAATGCGATTAGTTCCGACTTGCATAGAATGGAAAATTTTCTGACAATCTTCTTGAATAAAATCTAAATCAATCGCTTCTATTTCTGCTGCAATCTCTGGATGGGGCTGGGGGTAGTAACGTTGATAGAGGCTCACCAAATTCATTAAATCCTGGCTATAGTCTCGTGCGTGGGAAATATTGCCATGAATAAAATTCACCGGATTATTGATTTCGTGGGCAACTCCTGCCACCATTTGTCCTAAACTAGACATTTTTTCACTTTGGATTAACTGAGCTTGCGTCAATTTCAGTTGCTCTAAAAGCCTTTCGAGTTCTTGAGCGCGAGCTTGACTTTGGGAAAGTAGATCGGCTTGCTGAAGAGCGATCGCCACTTGAGCAACCACAGCTTTGAGAAAATCAACTTCATCATCTTGCCAAGGACGCACCTGTTGACTCTGAATACAGGCAATAATCCCAAAGCGATCGCATTCTGTAGCAATAGGCAGCACCAGCATAGACTGATTCCCTAACACCATTAACTCGTCTCGGATAGCCAGATCTTCAACCGTAGAAACGTCATCAATCTTGATAATTTCTTGACTTAATAGAAGGTGTGACAGAGGGCCAAAATTAGCCGCAGGATGTTTCCCCACAAAACTAGGTAAGCCTTCAATAGTGACTTCAGTAATGATATCCCAATAGGCTTGATCCTCTTGTTCTACATACGATGCAAAATGAGTCCGATCTACTTCTAAAAACTGTTGAATTTCATATACAGTTGTATGCAGAATCCGATCGAGATCTAGGGAGGTACGAATTTGATGGGCAATTTGATTGAGTAATTCCGATCGCTCGGCCTGTTTTTCAATCCGTTGCGCTGATTGAGTCAGAGCAATCTCCGACATTTTTCGACGAGTATCATTGAGTACCGATCCGAGTAATCCGATGGCCTCTCCGCGATCGTTTCGCCAAATCTCTCCCATTAACCGCAACCATTGAATTTTACGCTCTGAGACAACAATACGGTGTTCAATACTAAATTCTTCCTCTTTCTCCAACGTTTGTTCAATGACATGCAAAACTCGATCGCGATCCTGTGGGTGAATCAAGGCAACATAATTTTCAAATCTGCCTTGAAATGAGCCTGAAGGTAACCCCAAAATTCCTTCTACACCATCAGACCACATCACATCATTTGTGTACCGATTCCAACTCCAACAGCCCATTTTTCCAGCTTCTAGGGTCATTTGTAATAAAGTGTCTTTCTGACGTAGCGCTCTTTCAGCTCGGATTCGTTCTATTTCTGCTCCCGCTCGTGCTGCAAAAACTTCTAAAATGGAAGATTGCAGATCTAGATCTTTTTCCATAGGTTTAGTATCCAAAACTGCAATAAATCCCAACAATTCTTCTTGGGCATTTAAAATAGGCATCCCAACATAGCTTTCTGCTCCAATATCCACCAAGTATTGATCCTTAGGAAATTGGAACTGAAGATCCTGTAGATAACAACAAAACGTCTTATTTTGGACTATTTTATTACAAGGAGTATCTATGAGATTATACTGACTCTTTTGACTGAATTCTGAGCCTTCCCAACCGGCTAGTACCTTGGCTAAGGGTTCACCGTCTTGGGAGGTCACTTCAGCAATAAACGCATAAGAAACGTCTAGAGCTATGGCGATACATTTAACGCAGGATTGGAAAAAAGCTTCTCCCGTTTGCGAGGCGGTTCCTTCTACAATAGAGTGCAAGGCCTGTTCTTGTCGTTTGCGATCGCTAATTTCAATACTCATCCCATCCCAGACCACTGCACCGTCAGTTTGTCTTTCGGGTCGAGCAATAACTTGTACCCATTTCAGGATGGATTCGTCAGTAATAATTCGATGTTCATGTTGAAATCTTCTCAGGGAAGTTCGTGATTCTTCTATTGCTTGTTGTAGGGAGGGCAGATCCGTGGGATGAACGGAATTAAAACAGGCAATAAAGTTCTCAGGATCGATTCCATAAAGATCTCGACTGCCTTCGGAAACATAAGGGAAGGAACGAGTGCCATCCGCTTCGATCCGAAATTGGAAAATTAATCCAGGGAGATTATCGATTAACCGTTGTAATCGGGCTTGAGTCGCCTGTAATTTTTGCGTACGATCGTTGACTTGCTCTTCCAGCTCTTGATTCAGCTTTTGTAACTGTTGCTCGGCAATTACGCGATCCGTGACATCAATAAATGTACCCAAAATACCAACGACTTCTCCCGATTGATCGTGCAAAGGAATTTTATTCGTTTCTACCCAATGATGGCTGCCATCCTGGTGTTGAATCGATTCGATAATTTTCAATTCTGGGGTATCGGAGTCCATAATCCGGCGATCGTCGCTCTGATATTTTTCTGTTTCTTCTGGTTTCCAAGGCAAATCATAATCCGTTTTTCCAATCAGCTCTGAGGAAGAATTTAAACTAGCAAATTCGGCAAAATATTGGTTACATCCCAAAAAGACACAGGAACAATCTTTCCAGAAAATTGCTTCCGGAATATGGTTAATTGCTAAGTGTAAAAATTTTTCTGCTTCAGAGTGATAGCCTTGTAAACGCTCTAAGTCCGCTTTAACCTTTTGCAGTTCCTTAACCGTGTCTTGCCAATGTTGGTTTACTCTGGCTAAGGCTGCGTGTAGATCTTGGTTTTGGGACTCAAGGATAGCAATCTTCTCTTGAGCATTAATAAATTTTGATGACATAATATAGCAAAGGAGTTGCACTTAACCCTAAATTAATCCCCGAAGGCTTACATTTGAGTTGTTCTTTGAGCGACTCAGCCTGATTGAGTACCTTAATCGCAAACTGACTCTTAAATTATACTTCTAAATCAGGATAAGAGCAAAAAATCTATGAACTCTTTACACTCTCAGTTGTTTAAATTAAGCCTAACTCTTGGGATAATTTGAATAAGAGATCCTCTGCCGAGTTATCGACCAGTTCCGCATCTAAAATATCAAACGCTTCATGGTCTGGTTCAGTCGTATTTTGAGAATGATTTGCCGAATCCGAGGAGGGTGTCCCCTGGGTTTGAACCGTTTGAATGGTTTGGGATAACTGTTGGCAAAATTGACGCTCCCGATGTTGAGCTTGGGAGAGGGCCTGTTTTTGCTGGTCATTGATGGCGATGAGGCGATCGCATCGCTCGGTTAATTGAGTGATTTGCGATCGCAACTGCTCGATCTGCTCCCTGTAATCTGGAGAGTGCCTCAGTTCCGAAAATTCCTCCTCCAACTCACCTAACCGCTCCTCCACCTCACCCAACCGCTCTTCCACCTCATCTTCATCCTGCTGCTCAAAAAACTCTCCCAAAATCTCATTGACAGCCCGACTATACTGGATCTTGCCCTGACTTTGGCGATACTCATCCAGAAACTCCTCATTCTCGGTTGTCAAATAAACCGTAATCTTCTTCTTTCGCGACTTCATCATAGAATTAAAAAGATGTAACCAAACCATACCTCTAAGACCAAGGCCTATGACCAGGATTGAGACCAAAACCGACCCAATGGTTATCAACATGGGGCCGCATCATCCCTCCATGCACGGAGTTTTGCGGTTAATCGTCACCCTCGACGGAGAAGACGTGATTGACTGCGAACCAGTCATCGGTTATCTCCATCGAGGTATGGAAAAAATCGCCGAAAACCGCACCAACATCATGTTTGTCCCCTATGTTAGCCGTTGGGATTATGCAGCAGGGATGTTTAATGAAGCCATTACAGTCAACGCTCCCGAACAATTGGCAGGGATAGAAGTCCCCAAACGCGCCAGCTATATTCGGGTCATTATGCTCGAACTCAACCGTATTGCCAACCACCTTCTGTGGCTTGGCCCCTTCCTCGCTGATGTTGGCGCTCAAACGCCCTTTTTCTACATCTTTCGGGAGCGAGAACTCATTTATGACCTCTGGGAAGCAGCCACAGGCCAACGCCTCATTAACAATAACTATTTTCGCATGGGCGGTGTAGCAGCCGACTTACCCTACGGTTGGGTCGATAAATGTATCGACTTTTGCGACTACTTTGACCCCAAAGTGGATGAATATGAAAAGCTGATTACCAATAACCCCATTTTCCGCCGTCGGATTGAAGGAATTGGTACTATTTCCCGGGAAGAAGCCATCAATTGGGGACTTTCGGGACCCATGTTACGGGGTTCGGGGGTGAAGTGGGATTTACGCAAAGTAGACCACTACGAATGCTACGATGACTTCGATTGGGAAGTCCAATGGGAAACGGCTGGTGACTGCTTTGCCCGTTATCTGGTGCGGATTCGGGAAATGCGAGAATCGCTTAAGATCCTTCGCCAAGCCTTAAAAGGACTACCCGGTGGCCCCTACGAGAACCTCGAAGCCAAACGCATGGCAGCCGGGCCAAAATCGGAGTGGAGTGGCTTTGATTATCAATTTTTGGGTAAAAAAGTAGCGCCAACATTCAAAATTCCCTCTGGAGAACATTATGTTCGCCTAGAGTCTGGAAAAGGAGAATTAGGCGTATTTATTCAGGGATGTGATGATATGTTTCCTTGGCGCTTTAAAATTCGGGCGGCTGATTTTAATAATTTGCCAATTCTGCCCCATTTGTTGCGCGGCATGAAAGTGGCCGATATTATGGCGATTCTCGGTAGTATCGATATCATTATGGGATCGGTCGATCGCTAAGTGAGACAGCAGTGTTTGCGCTTTATGAGGCACATTTCGATCCCCCTAATCCCCTTTTCTAAGGGGGGATTTAGGGGGATTGTTCTTACTGTATCTCATTAGATCGCAAACCGCCGGATGTATTACTTAACACAAAAAGTGAGGTACTATCTATACTAGGACGAGGCTTTGTTGGCAGCTATTGTTAAGTAAAGGGATGGATGTGAATGCTAGGAATGGCGACAGCACTGCTCTAATTCATGCCTTGACTTACTACAATTGGGTCGCTCTGATATCTTAAAGCTATTACGCGAACAAGTGGGCGATCGCGCTAAAGAATTGGAAGAAGAAGAAAATCCTCGCGCTGATGTGGAGTATGACTATCCTGATTTTTCCGAGCGCGGGCGCAATCCTGCCTATGCGGAAGCAGTGCAAGAATTAGCAGACATCTGCGGCGATAAACCGATTGAGTTTGGCGATCTTGAGGGTGGATTTTACATCAATGTCAGGACGAATAAACACAAAGATTTAGATGTGGAAGCGGTGCAAAATCAGTTCCTGGCTGGGATTCTATATGTTTGCTTCGAGTCGCAATCTCTTCGATCGCATCACCTTTTGGTGGGATTAAGAGCGAGTTTAAGTCAGATAATTCATCGGATCGACGGGAGTGCCATTCTCTCTTACTTCAAAGTGTAAATGGGGGCCAGTGGACAGTCCAGTCGATCCAATCGCGGCAACTACATCCCCTTGACGAACCGTCTGTCCTTCCCGTACGTATACCTCACTGGCATGGGCATAGAGCGTGGTAATTCCATTACCATGATCGAGAATCACCGTATTTCCATAACCCCCATACCATCCAGCGTATAGAACAATCCCATTTTGAGCCGCATAGATAGGAGCGCCATAGTCAGCCGCAAAATCTAGGCCATTATGAAACCGTTGCACGCCGAAAATGGGGTGAGTTCGCCAGCCAAAATTACTGGAAAATTCCCCATAACTGGGGGTAAGCATTTTTCCGGGTTTGAGTCTAAGCACTTTCTTCCGTAAGGACAAGGATGAAGTTTCCAGGCGCTGGCGAATTAAAGATTCTAAGTTTTGAGAGTCTTTTTGTAATTGAAGATAGGCGGCATCTAGAGCTTGTCGATCGCTATTCAACCGTTCAATTAATTGGACTTGAACTTGGCTTTGCGTGTGATAATCGCTTTTTTGATTGATCAATTGTTGACGCATTAGTAACAATTGATTATAGGTTTGTTCAATGTCTAGGGTTTGTTGTTGCGTCTCATCCAAAATCGTTTTAACCGTTAGCAGCAGTTGGCGATCGGCCAGTGCCAGTTGTGTTAACCGATGACGACGACTGAGAAAGTCGGTGAGGGTTTCACTCTGAAGTAATATGGATAACCCCGAATGACGCGGTTGCCGTTGCAGAAATTGGAAGCGGGCGATCGCGCCTTCAGCTAAGTCTTGATACTCTAGTTTCTGGCTGTGTAGTTCTCCTTTGAGGCGATCGAGGTTTTGGGTAGTGCCTTCAATTTGATCTTCAATCCCCTTAAGTTGACTTTCCGTCAGCTTTAAGGTACCTTCAAGACCTTTCAAGTGTTCTTGAGCGGCTTGCTCTAAGTGCTTCAAGCGCCCTTGTTCCTTAGAAATCAGTTTTTGATCCTGTTCGAGTTGTTGCTGTTGTTGTTGAAGCTGATCGACTGAAGGTGACGCAAAAGCGATCGCACTTCCTGAGAACCACAAATAAACCATCATAGAACCCGTAACCAGGAACTGGAGAAACCTTTGCCTCATCTTACCCAACTCCACAACTGACATACTTAATCGATTACCCATTACCTATTTCCCATTACCCATGATCGATTACCAGCACCCAGCACTATAAAACTTATAGCGTAAAACCATGCTATTTTAGTAAGCGACTCAATGCCTAGAAATCAATTGGCCACAAAAAATAATCAACACTATTTTAGTAATTTGGAGCCACTACTATGGGATTATTTGATGCATTTCGCAAAGAAACGGTAAAAAGCCAACTTACCCTTGGTCCTGCGGAAGCCTTTGCTGCCGTTATGCTATTAGTAGTTGCCGCAGATGGTTATTTAGCTGATGATGAAGTTCGCCTGCTCAATACAACTCTTAGCCGTATGAGACTCTTCCGCAGCTATTCTGATGATGTGATGCGGCGCATGTTTGACAGTCTTTGTGGAACGCTGCGGCGCGATGGTGGAAACGTTCTGTTTGATGCAGCGATCGCCACCCTACCCCATGATTTGTATGATACGACTTTTGCGATCGCCACCGATCTAGTCCTCGCCGATGGCCAAGTCAGCGACGAAGAAGAAGACCTTCTCGGTAGTTTATGCCGCGCTCTAGAATTACCCGATACTCTCGTCAATCAAATCATCCAAGTCATGATGATTAAGAATAAAGGATAACGATTCCTATCTTAGATCTAATTCTTGCTGGAAATAATAATTACTTTTGAGAATCTGAATTAAAAGTTTTCCCTATTCCCTTAATGATTAATGAGTAAGGGTGGGTGTACCCACATCTATAGATGAAATCAAAAGATTGGGTTCATCCACCCTTACCATCAACTCCCCATCAACCCACCAATAGATTTCATCTTTTCCCCTAAATCAGGTCTTGAAACTTTTAGGTAGTGAGTGAGGATATGGAACTTATTTAAATTTAACGGGCGCTGCTACGAGATCTTGATAATTTGGCATTGCGTTGGGCAAATGTCAACAGCAAATACACAACCATCAGATACATAGAAGCTAAGGCAACAATCATGAGGGGCAAACCAGTGTACATAGGGCATCAGTTAAGTAGCGGAGTAAGGAACAAGCACAAGGATTTCAAAGCTGAGGTAACCTCCAGTTAAGCCAGCGGCCAGTCTGACTCTGGAGATAGACTTAAACCAGTCCACTTGATCGCTTTAAACTGCTCTGCCAAGGACTTTTTATCCTCTTAAATATAGGGGGTATATCTAGAAGGACAACTGTCCTGACATCCCTAAAAAATATACAAACGACGATGTAGGCGCTGATAGCCCCTCAATATAGCAGACTCGGAAAGAGACCCAACTCTAAAAGAGTGCATAGTAAAACCGAGAACAGCTTACTACAGCAGCATCCTTCCACCAACAAGACTTATATTGAGGTTAACGTCTATCAGCCCTAACTTGTACGACTTTGCAGTTTTCCAGTTGGGTTACTGAGTGATTTGAAATCCTTATTATTTAATCTAACACAAAACTTTCAACTTGCTGAGGGAATATTGCCCAATTTGGAAAAAAAATCCGAAAATCGGAGATCTGCCCCCTTATTGGCTCAATAAACTTCGTTGTGGACTCTTGAACCACACCATTGGTACTCGGTGAGACTCTCTCGATTCTAATTCCCTGACAAACGGCAACATGGTATTAGAATAAATATGTAAAGTTTCGTAACTAACGGCAGAGTCAGCTTAATTCATGACCTCAACGACCTCCTTATTCCATCCAGTTGAAGCAGACGTTGATCTGCTAACGGAAAACTTGAAACAGTTGGTTAGTGCGCGTCATCCCATCCTGTTTGCAGCCGCTGAGTATCTCTTTGGAGCAGGAGGGAAGCGCTTAAGACCCGCCATTGTCCTCTTAATCTCTAGGGCAACCACTGCCAACCCAGAAATTAGCGATCGCCATCGGCGTTTAGCGGAAATCACCGAAATGATCCATACAGCTAGCCTCGTCCATGATGATGTGGTGGACGAATCGGATCTACGCCGGGGTCTACCCACAGTTCACAGTAGTTTTGGCAATCGTATCGCTGTCTTAGCTGGGGATTTCCTGTTTGCCCAATCTTCCTGGTATTTAGCCAACTTAGATAATCTTGCGGTCGTCAAGCTGCTATCAGAAGTCATTATGGATTTGGCTGAAGGAGAAATTCAACAAGGACTGAGACGATTTGATACGAGTTTATCCCTGGAAGAGTATTTAGAAAAAAGTTATTACAAAACTGCATCGCTGATTGCCAATAGTGCAAAAGCAGCCGGTGTTTTGAGCAGTGTCTCCGAACAGATGGCCCAAAACTTATATGTATATGGGCGTAATTTAGGGTTAGCCTTTCAAATTGTAGATGATATTCTCGATTTTACCGGTTCTGATGAAGCGCTGGGCAAACCCGCAGCTTCGGATTTGAAAAACGGCAATCTCACAGCTCCCATATTATATGCCTTGGAAGAACACCCAGGTTTAGAGACCTTGATTGAGCGCGAATTTAAGGAACCTGGAGATTTAGAACAGGCTCTAAGTTGGATTGATCAATCTCAAGGATTACCGCTCTCCCGCGAGCTAGCAGCTAAACATGCTCGTTTGGCTCGTGAATCTTTAGCGGATCTACCGAAAACAGAATCTTACGAAACCCTGATCAATCTTACCGACTATGTGCTACGTCGTTTATATTAGGCTTCTTGTACAAGTCAGGGAATAGGGAATAGGGAATAGGGGAAACCGGGTTCCACCCTTTCCTTCAATAGCCCGTCAATCGTGTTATCCCATTGGCTTGATTCTAGATTGAGGATTTGACAACATCCACCCATCTTTTGATCAAGCTATATTGGGAGGAATATTTGAGATGGGAGGAGTGGAACTTGAAGAGAGTTGAGCCAAATAAGATTGAATTAAATTTTTCACATCTTCAGCTAACACTTCTACCCCCGCTTGCAAATTACCTGGAGTTTCAAAGAACACTAAACTATCAATTGGTAACGTCACCATTTGAAATAGAAGGGCAGTAATGGCGATCGCTACAGCCATCAAGTTAGGATCTTCTTTAGCCGAAGCAGATTGAGCCGCATCTTTGAGGGTGGGGAAGGCGTAAATCACCTTTTTCGTTAATTTCGGTTGTTCATTATTGCGTAGGGTAGTAAACACCCACTCCCCACTGACCGATTGCAAAATATAATATTGGGAGTGTTGCAGTTCTTGGGCTAACCGTTTCAGGGCTGGAGCGATCGCCGCTATGATCTGAGGAGTGTGGCCATCTTGAGGTGCTTGATCGATTAAAGTTTGAATCTGGGCATCTAAATCCATAGATTAAGCTTTGGTAGTGTCGTCTCTCTAGTCTAACCTCATTCAAGCCGACTTTTGCATTGGCTGAAACTGAATCAATGCAAAAGCCGAGAATGCAATCCCACGATCCTTACTTGATGAAGCTTCGCAGAAACCCCATCAAAATTAGTACAAAGTAGGGAGATCCGAATCTAGGGTACGGTGCAGTCGTCTAGGCAAACCAGCTTTCATCTTCCAAAATTGTACAGTGACCCCCTATTTTATGTAACTTCTCGCTATCCTTTATTATCAACAATGACGACTGTACTCGAACAAGGAACCATCAGTATTCATACTGAGAATATTTTCCCGATTATCAAAAAATCCCTCTATTCTGACCATGAGATTTTCTTTCGGGAATTAGTCTCTAACGCAGTAGATGCGATCGCCAAACTCAAAATGGTCTCTCACACCGATGACTTTTCCGGTGAAGTCGGAGAACCCGAAATCGTAATTACTGTTGATAAAGAGAAGAAAACCCTCTCTATTAGCGATAACGGCATCGGCATGACGGCTGATGAAGTCAAAAAATATATTAACCAAGTTGCCTTTTCTAGTGCGGAAGAATTCCTAGAAAAGTATAAAGGAACCACAGAAGAAGGCATTATTGGCCACTTTGGTCTAGGGTTTTATTCCTCCTTCATGGTTGCCAAACAAGTTGAAATCGATACTCTGTCCTATCGCAACGGAGCGCAAGCGGTTCACTGGACTTGTGATGGTTCCCCAGCATTTAAACTGGAAGATTCGGAACGCACCACCCGGGGAACCACAATTATTCTCACTCTCATGGACGAAGAGGAAGAATACTTAGAACCCACTCGGATTAAGCAGTTGGTGAAAACCTACTGTGATTTTATGCCGGTTTCCATTAAGCTCGACGAAGAGCAAATTAATAAACGGGATGCCCTATGGCGCAAATCTCCACGAGATCTCACAGATGAAGACTATCTAGAGTTTTATCGCTATCTCTATCCGTTCCAAGAAGAACCCCTACTCTGGATTCATCTGAAAACGGATTATCCCTTCTTGCTTAATGGGATTCTCTATTTCCCCAAACTCAAACCCGATGTAGATGTCACCAAAGGACAGATCAAGCTGTTCTGCAATCAGGTGTTCGTCTCCGAGCATTGCGAGGAAATTATTCCTAAGTTCCTGCTTCCCATGCGAGGGGTAATTGATAGTCCCGATATTCCCCTAAATGTGTCGAGATCTGCCCTTCAGATGGATCGCACCGTTCGGAGAATAGCAGACTTTGTAGCGAAGAAAGTCGGCGATCGCCTAAAAGAACAATATCGCGACTCCCGCGAAGACTACATCAAGAGTTGGAAAGACCTAGGTACATTCGTTAAATTTGGCTGCCTCAACGACGACAAATTTAAAGGCCAAGTCGAAGAGATTGTCATCTATCGTACGACCTGGGAAGGCGAAACCACTGAAAGTTCCCCAGAAGTCCAAGTGCAAGCCGAAGAAGGCGACGCTTGGCAAGAAGTTCAATCCAGCAACAAAGACGCTCAAGGTCATACCTATACCACCTTAAAAGAATACCTAGAGCGCAACAAAGAACGGCACGAAAATCGAGTCTTCTACTGCACCGATGAAGTGAACCAAGGAACCTATATCCAACTTCACCAAAATCAAGGTTTAGAAGTTCTCTATATGGACTCCTTCATCGATCCTCACTTTATCAGCTTCCTAGAGCGCGAGCATTCTGATGTCAAATTCTCCCGCGTGGATGCCGAAATTGATGAGCAACTGTTGGAGCAGGACAAAGACAAAGAAATTGTTGATCCCAAAACCAATACCACTGCCAGCGAACAGATTAAAGAACTGTTCGAGAAAGCCCTCAATAAACCCAAACTTCAGATTCGTACTGAATCATTGAAAGGCAATAATAACGAGCAAAACCCACCCGCAATGGTGTTATTGCCGGAATTTATGCGCCGTTTGCAGGAAATGAACGCCATGTTCCAACAAGACACCGCGAAGTTTCCAGAGGAGCATATTCTGTTAGTGAATACAGCTCATCCCTTGATTCAGGATTTGTTGCGGTTAAGTCAAGGCACGATTATTTCCGGCGAAGGAACCTCTCCTTCTGCCGACTTAGCCAATCTGATTTGCAATCAAGTTTATGATTTAGCTTTGATGGCGCAAAAAGGTTTTGATTCGGGTGGAATGAAGTCTTTTGTCGATCGCTCCACTCAAGTCTTAACCCGCTTAACCGCGAAAGCATAATCATCAATTGTGGATTAGGGGTAGATCGATCTACCCCTAAATCATTAATCTATATCGATAAAAATCTTTCTATTATCAATTTCTTTTTTTCAATTAATTTATCAATAAATTGACTATATTCGTATTTCAAAGAAAGTCTGCTAGAGAATGTACTCAGGGTAAGCTCATCTAATTGGGTAGCGAATGTACTTGACAAAATCTGAACCCTATAAATTAGCACAGAATTAACCGAATTTGGATAGTATGGTCTTGACATAAACTTCTCAGAAATTCATCAGCTTAAGATTATGACTCAAGGTTTTGCCCCAACCCTCCAATCAGACAACCAGAAGAAAGTCACTTCAACTACAACTGTTGAGTCTTTTCAGGAAATCCAAGCTAGTTTATTAAGCTGTGTTGACCTAATCGAAGATCCTCGAACGACCCGAACTCAAAAACATAAATTAAAAGATATCCTCGTAATTACCATTTTAGCAGTGATTGCTGGTGCTGAGGGTTGGGAAGATATCGAGAATTATGGTCTGAGCAAATTTAGCTTGGTTGAGTGAGTTCTTGGACTTACCTAATGGGATTCCGTCTGATGATACTTTTCGACGAGTATTTGAGAGAATTAATCCGCAAGAACTAGAGAGGGCATTACAGCAATGGCTTCAACCTCTTCTGGGTTCTTTGGTGGGGGAAGTCGTTCCCATAGATGGCAAAACCTTGCGAGGTTCCTATGATCGAGAGAAAGGAATCAAAGCCTTAAATTTAGTCACCGCTTGGGCTAGTGAACAACAACTCATTTTAGGCCAAAATTCGGTCGGCGATAAATCGAATGAAAT
>DDLS01000079.1:6682-6980 GCA_002340255.1 Cyanobacteria bacterium UBA2566 | reverse complement strand
ACAGCGCAAAGCGCTGTATAGCCTAAGGTACGCCCATATTTATCTTCAATTTCTCGATCCAATTCTAGAATTACAGCTTGTTTTTCGAGACGACCTTTTAGATATTCTTTTGCATCTATTCCCCAAGGTTTCTGTTCTGCGGATGGGACACTAATACCCATCAGTCTTATGGTTTCAGAAGTGGAACAATTTCCAATTGCTTCTAGGGTATTTCCACTCACGATTTTTACCACAGTCACCGTTTTTCCCTCTGGAGAAGAAGATTGACAGCCCCAGAGATACAGCGCAAAGCGCTGTA
>DDLS01000079.1:0-6640 GCA_002340255.1 Cyanobacteria bacterium UBA2566 | reverse complement strand
AATCTTGGCGATTGCTTCCCTGCGGTCGCAATGACAACTCGAATCTATGATCGACAATGTACCTCATAGCAGCGCTTCGCGCTGTAAATAATACTGCACGCTAGTATAATCCATTTTTTAATATTCATGGACAAATCGATCTACAATAGACTAATTGAGTTTCAATCGACACCATCAAACTAAAATATGCAAGTTTATGATCCCATAGCAACGCAATACAAACAATTTCGCGAAAACCTAATCTACGACATCTATTGTTATATTGAGACCTATACTTATTTTAGCCAATTAGGAGATCTATCTGGCAAATCCGTTCTCGATCTTGGTTGTGGAGACGGGATACACAGCCGCAACTTTAAAACAAAAGGTGCCTCACGAGTGGTTGGGATTGATATATCCCCCCAAATGCTTGAGTTGGCTAGAGCAGAAGAAGCCAAAGAACCCCTGGGAATAGAATATATCCTTAGCGATATGTGCGAACTGGGCAAAATAGATGCTTTTGATGTAGTTGCTGCAGCTTTTTCCATTAACCACGCACAAACCAAAGAGCACCTGCGCCAAATGTGCCAAACTATCTATGACAACTTAAAACCAGGGGGCCAGTTTGTGGCGCTCAACAATAATGTTGCCTTATCTTCAGAATCCTATGAGTGCCTGGAAAAATACGGATATTACAGGAACAAAAATCTGTGTAGTTTTGAAGAAGGAATGCCCATTCCTAGCTTGACTTTTGAAGTTAATGGAAAACAGGTGGTAATTGATGACTATTATTTGAGTCAAGAAACTTATGAATGGGCATTCCAAGAAGTCGGATTTAAGGGAGTAAACTGGTATAAACCCATGGTTTCGCCTGAAGGAATTGAAAAATGGGGTCAAGAGTATTGGCAAGATTTTTTAGATCACCCCCCCATGCGATTAATTGAATGTCAGAAATAATCTTTTTTAGGGTTTAATCATCTTCTAGAGGTAAGCCGATTTCTATTTTGCCTTTACCAAAATAGCGCCCAAATTGCAGTTCATATACTTCATCTTCATCCTGAGTTTCCACTTCTAAATCGGATCTGGCATAACTGACACACAGGAGAGCATAACCTTGTTTTTGCAAGTCGGGAGAGAGTCCCATAGCTTCTGGTTGATAAATTTCTCCAGAGAGGATACGCACCGCGCAAGTCGTACAAGCACCATTGCGACAGGAAAACGGCAAACCCACCCCTTGAGTTTCGCAATTGTGGAGAATATAGCGGTCATCGGGGACTTGCAGAGTGTGGTGTTGGTTGGTGTGGCGATTATGAATTTTAATGGTGTAAATCTGGGTCATGGTTACCGTTCAAGTTTTTATCTGTGGAATCTATTATCTCATTGAACCTCATTGATCTCGATATCAAAGAGGGAAATTTTTGACTTCAGCCTGGTGAGGATTCAAGAATCGGTTGTTTGCCAAAATTGGCGATCGCTACAAACGCCTTTTAAGGCTATATCCCAATCATCTACGGGCAGTTGCTCAACCCAAGCAAAATCAAAGATCATACCCATCGTGGGAATAGACTGCCAATCCTCTGAACTCAGTAACCGGTCATAGTATCCACCCCCATAGCCTAGACGATATCCTTGGCGATCGCAGCCCACGGCCGGAACCAATATTAAATCCACATCCTGGGGCTGTAGCACGAGAGAATCTGGATGAGGTTCAAAAATGCCATATTTTCCCGCTTGCAGGGGTTCTGAAGGCTTCCAGACATGCCAGGAGAGGGATTTTCCCACGGTTCGAGGTAATCCCCAAACTTGCCGTTCGCCCCACAAAGCACTCAGATCCGGTTCCCGGCGATGACTCCAATAGGCGAGAATAGTTTGGGCTTGCTGAAACAGAGGAGCTTGTTTCAGGGTTTGGCAGAGGAGATCGCTTTTTGTTTTCCAGTCTTCTAAAGACAGGGACTCGCGGGCAGCGAGGAGCTGTTTACGCAGTTGTCGTTTATCCATTCAATCCATTAACAATTCATCATTAACAATGAATAATGAACAATTGGTTAATTATTCATTATTCACGATCGGTCTACGCTTCTCCTGATGATTCCGGGAAAACTAACCGAAATAAGGCCCAAATAAACGTGCTTTCATCGGGTTCTATGCCATTAACATCAATGACTTCTTTGGCCACATCAAAGGCAAAGGTTTGTTGATGGAAGGGGAGCGTGCGTAAGGCTTTATAGGCTAACTGGAGTGCCAGAGTGGGGTTATTCGCTGCTTCTTGCACCTTAGAGATCGCCCGATCCAGCTCCTCATAAACCAGATCTGGAGACACTTCTAGTTTATGGGCCAGGCGATCGACAATCAATTTCTTTTCTTCAGCATTGGCAGAACCATCAACAACGGCTGCCAGAGCGGTTAAAGTAACTACATTTTTTAAGAAAGGATTCATTCGTATTATTCCTAAACATCAAAACGATAGGGGATGGAGGGATAGGAGGCTTTCTGTATTGCCCCTTTTTCCTCCTTTCCCCCATCTTTTCTAATGCACCATTTTAGGCGGTCACGACACTATGCCGCCTCTCCATAAGTGCGATACCAGTCAATTGTTCGTTTCAGCCCTTCGCGAAACTCCATATTCGCCCTAAACCCAAACCAGTCTTTTGCCCGTTGGGTATCTAAGCATCGGCGGGGTTGACCATTGGGTTTATCCGTTTGCCAGATAATTTCGCCCTTGAATTCCATTAACTCACAAATCAGTTCGACTAAATCGCGGATGGTGATTTCGTAGCCGGTTCCTAAGTTGACAGGTTCAGAGTCATTGTACTTCTGAGTGGCCATCACGATGCCCCGTGCGGCATCGGTGGAATAAAGAAATTCACGACTCGGCGATCCATCTCCCCAAGCCGGAAGGGTTGTATCTCCCTGTTGTTGAGCTTCGTAGACTTTGCGGATTAAGGCGGGAATCACATGGGAACTACTCGGATCGAAGTTATCTTCTGGCCCATATAAGTTGACTGGCAAGAGGAAAATGCCATTCAACCCATATTGTTGCCGATAGGATTGGAGCTGAACCAGGAGTGCTTTTTTGGCAATCCCATAGGGAGCGTTGGTTTCTTCCGGGTAGCCGTTCCAGAGGTCTTCTTCTTTGAACGGAACGGGGGTAAATTTCGGATAGGCGCAAATGGTTCCCACACAGACAAATTTTTCGATACCCGCTTGGTAAGCCGCATGGATGAGCTGGGTTCCCATCATCAAGTTATCGTAAAATAGTTCTGCTGGTTTTTCCCGGTTGAGACCGATTCCTCCCACATGGGCAGCCAGGTGGATGATGATATCTTGATTTTGGACAACTTGCTCGCACTCACCCATTTGCCGAAGATCGTGTTCGCGCGATCGCACAACGGTAATATGATTTTGATTCGCTCCAGCTCCCTCTAGCTGCTCGATCACCTGACGACCGAGAAATCCCGCGCCTCCTGTGACCAAAATCCGCTTATCTTGCAATTCTATGGTGGTCATCTTTTTTCCTCAATCTGCCTTAGTCAAATCCATTGCCCAACTGTTTGGCTTTCTCTAGCACTTCTCGATCGGAGTCCACCATCAATTTTACTAGCTCCTCGAAGGTAACGGAAGGTTCCCAACCCAGCTTTTCTTTGGCTTTACTAGGGTCACCAATGAGTAAATCCACTTCCGCAGGACGTAAATAGCGCTCGTCAAACTCCACATAATCTTGCCAGCTTAAACCCACATGGGTAAAGGCGATATCAAGAAATTCGCGAATGGAGTGAGTTTCATTGGTGGCGATGACATAATCATCCGGTTCATCTTGCTGAAGCATGAGCCACATGGCACGTACATAGTCTTTGGCATATCCCCAATCCCGTTTGGCATCCAAGTTCCCTAAATAGAGTTTCTTTTGCTGTCCGGCTTTAATCCGAGCCACTGCACGGGTGATTTTACGCGTAACAAAGGTTTCACCCCGACGAGGGGATTCATGGTTAAACAGGATGCCATTACAGGCAAATAATTTGTAGGATTCCCGGTAGTTAATGGTTTGCCAATGGGCATAGACTTTAGCGCAGGAGTAAGGACTTCTGGGATAGAAGGGAGTCGTTTCTTTTTGAGGCACTTCTTGGACTTTCCCAAACATCTCGGACGATCCGGCTTGATAGAATCTGACCTGATTGCCGGTACGCTGTTGGTAGTCTCGAATCGCTTCTAAGAGCCGTAGGGTTCCCATGGCAACAGTATCAACGGTATATTCGGGGGAGTCGAAACTGACGCGCACGTGGGATTGAGCGCCTAAGTTGTAGACCTCATGGGGTTGAATTTCTTCTAAGATCCGGCGGAGGGTTGTCCCATCGGTGAGATCGCCGTAGTGGAGGAAAAATCGGGCTTGTTCTTCATGGGGATCGATGTAAATATGGTCGATGCGATCGGTGTTGAAGGTGGAACTGCGGCGAATGATTCCGTGAACCTCGTACCCCTTCTCGAGTAAGAATTCACTCAAATAAGAACCATCTTGACCGGTAATTCCTGTAATCAGCGATCGCTTGCGTTGTGTCATCGGTAATCTTCCTTGCGTCGTTTAAGTTAGAGTTAATGGTACCTGATGCCGACCCTAAAACCTATGAGTTATGGGCATTCAGAGAACGCCCCACCTAGCTTAACATTCCATCCTTGGCTCTTAAGGTGATCTCATCCCATGTGGCTCCTGAGAAGGCCAGGTTCTAAAATCTTCCAAACCCCAATTTGCTCTGTTAATCTATAGTAAAAAATAAAATCATGGACTGGTTAGAGATTGATAAAAATTGGGTATTAGTGCCCCCAAGACCGATCGCGATCGTTCATTTTCTGGGTGGTGCGTTTGTGGGTGCAGCTCCCCATGTGACCTATCGCTGGTTATTGGAGGCGATCGCCGCTCAAGGCTATATTATCGTCACCACCCCCTTTATCAATACCTTCGATCATTATCAGATTGCGCGATCGGTTTTAGAGCAATTCAATCAGACCTTAACTCAATTAGAGCGTTTAGGAAAACTGCGACGACGCTATTTACCCATTTACGGTTTAGGCCATAGTATGGGCTGTAAACTGCATCTGATAATCGGCAGTTTGCCCAAAATAAATCGTGCCGGAAATATTTTCATTGCCTACAATAATTATCCCGTTAATCAATCGATTCCCCTGGGTGAAGAACTCAATCTGGCCAGCATGTTCCAATTGGAATTCACTCCCTCTCCAGAACAAACAGAAGTTTTGATCCAGAAAGATTATCAGATCCGACGCAATCTGTTAATTCGCTTTCAGAAAGACGATATCGATCAAAGTTCGAGGTTAATTGAAATTTTACGAGCCAGGTTTGCCCAGATGGTGACCTTACAAAGACTTCCCGGTAATCATTTAACGCCTACTGGACAAGATATTAATTGGCAAGCAGGACGAGAATTTAGTCCTCTAGATGCCATGGGACAATGGGTGAAACAGGAATTTGTTTACAAGGATATTACTCGGTTAAAAGCCGAAATTCTGCGATGGCTCAATCCAGCGTTCTAAGAAACCCTATTTCTTAAAGAAACCGGGTTTCTAGCTCAAAAGATACTGGTATGCGTGACCCGTTGATTCATGATAATTTTGGAGTTGGTTATGATATTATTTGGGATGGGGTTAATACTGAAATTCCCACGCTAGATCGGGCGATTAAAAGAATTCTCTCAGATTTAGAGGATGATATCTATTGACTTCATGAATTGCGTGCGATCGCCATATTCTGTTAATCTCCCAGAAAATATTGCTATCCCCTAGCTTAACATTGTCTGATTCTGGCATGAGCATGAAGGGGGTTAACCACAAAGACACACAGAAGAAAAAGAGGGATAGATTGCCTGATTTCCGTCAAGTTTCCTCCAAATGCTACCAAATAGCACCAAATCCTAATCGTGGAAAAATAAAATCTTTGATTTGATTATGGGATTAATAATTGCGGGAGATCGCTCTGGAGTGGGGAAAACAACCATCACGTTAGCGCTTTTGGCCAGCTTACGAGAACAAGGGGTATCGGTACAATCGTTTAAAGTGGGGCCGGATTATATCGATCCCATGTTTCATACTTATATTACAGGTCGCCCCTGCCGCAATTTAGATCCGGTGTTAACCTCTCCAGAATGGGTGAAAACCTGTTATCTGCATCATGGGCAAACGGCTGATTGTGCGGTGGTGGAAGGGGTGATGGGGTTGTTTGATGGCTTGCCCTATAATTGCCACCCGGACGATCGCTATTTCGGCTCTACCGCCCATGTAGCCAAACTACTAAACTTACCCGTGATGCTGGTATTAGATTGCGGGCGCATGTCCAATTCTGTCGCGGCGATCGCCCATGGCTTCCAAACCTTCGACCCCAGCCTTAATTTAGCTGGAATTGTGCTAAATAGGGTGGGGAGCGATCGCCATCAAGAATACCTAGAAGCAGCGCTAGAACCCCTCAATCTGCCGATTTTAGGCGTATTTCCCCGTCAAACTCAAATTACCATTCCCGACCGCCATCTAGGGCTAATTCCCACGGCCGAATTACCCCATTTGAACCGGATTTTAGACCGATTAGCCCACTTAGGCAAACATCATTTTAATTGGCAAAAATTGCAGCAATTTCTCCCTATCCCCCCATCCCCCCATC
>DDLS01000080.1 GCA_002340255.1 Cyanobacteria bacterium UBA2566 | reverse complement strand
CACTAGGGTGTCAGTTGTCGATCAATATTGTGACTCTTATCAAGAGATGTTTGGTGAGGTGAGAAGTTATGAATATTTTAAATACTTACATTTAGGAATTATTTCTCCTATCCCCAGAAAGTCCTTTCCGGAAATAGCTAAAGTAGTTGGCATCAACTCGCCTCAATCCTTACACCATTTTTCTGTCTACAATGACGGTATAGGTAAGGGTGAAAAATTTTTCGCCCCTACCTATCCTCCATTAACTCGATAACGTCCGCCGTTTGGTCACCATGCGATAGGTTTCAATCACATCACCGACTTCCCAAGTGGTGAACTTATCAACCCCAATTCCACATTCAAAACCAGAATTGACCTCTTTGACATCATCCCGTTCCCGACGCAGGGAATCTAGGAAGCCTTCGTAAATCAGGTTTTGGCCGCGCATCACCCGCAAGTTACAGTTACGAATGGCTTTACCCGAGAGTACATAACATCCAGCCACTGCTCCTTTACCAATGGTAAATACAGCCCGGACTTCGACCTGGCCAAGATCTTCTTCCACCAGTTCTGGGTCGAGCAGACCTTCCATTGCCCCTTGAATATCATCTAGGAGTTTATAGATAATGTCGTATTCGCGCACATCGACACCGGTTTGATCGGCGGCTGCACGAGCGCCACTGGCAAAGGTGGTATTGAAGGAAATAATCACAGCATTGGAGGCAGCAGCGAGATCTACGTCAGTTTCGGTGACTTCACCTGCCGCAGCTAGGAGAATCCGCAGTTGCACTTCATTTTGAGGCAATTGTTGCAAGGAGCCGAGAATGGCTTCTACAGACCCTTGAACATCGGCTTTCAAGAGTAGGTTGAGTTCCTTGAGTTCGCCTTCTTTGACTTGGGCGCTCAGAGAACTGAGGGTAACCCGACGGGAGGCAAGGGCTTGTTGGAGGCGGGTTTCCCGTTGGGCCTCTGCACGGGAATTGGCGATCGCCCGCGCTTCTTTTTCATCCGCCATACATTCAAACTCATCTCCGGCTGAGGGCAGTTCATTGAGACCCAAGACCTCAACGGCAAAGGACGGAAGTGCTTCTTCCACCCGATCTCCTCGGTCATCGATCATCGCTCGAACTTTACCCATAGTCGCTCCAGCCACTACTGCATCGCCAACTCGCAAGGTTCCATTCTGTACCAGCAAGGTGGCTACCGGGCCTCTGGCCTTATCCAAATGGGCTTCAATAATGGTTCCTTTCGCCAGGCGATCGGGATTAGCGGAAAGTTCTTCTATCTCGGAGACCAAGATCAACATTTCCAACAGGCCATCTAAGTTTTCTCCCTGGATGGCGCTCACGGGAACCATAATTGTATCTCCGCCCCACTCTTCCGGAACTAAGCCATGTTCCATCAACTCTTGTTTGACGCGATCGGGAGAAGCCCCTTCCTTATCAATCTTGTTAATAGCAACCACAATCGGAACCTGAGCGGCTTTGGCGTGGCTAATGGCTTCAATGGTTTGAGGGCGAACTCCATCATCAGCGGCCACCACGAGAATAGCAATATCGGTCACCTTTGCCCCTCTGGCACGCATGGCAGTAAACGCCTCATGTCCAGGAGTATCTAAAAATACAATTTGTTGACTATTTTCATCATGCTCCACATCCACATGGTAAGCCCCGATATGTTGGGTAATCCCACCAGCTTCTGAATCAACGACCTTAGTTTGGCGAATAGCATCCAGAAGCGTCGTTTTTCCATGATCCACATGGCCCATAATCGTCACCACTGGAGGACGGCGATGGAGGTGTTCCAAGTCTTCTTCTTCCAGCATCTGGGTTTTCGTCGCTTCTGATTGGGCAACAACCGTTTCCACTTCTACGCCCAAATCTTCAGTCACCCAGATCGCCGTTTCCAGGTCTAAGGTTTGAGTCACCGTGGCCGCAATTCCCTTAGTAAATAAGCGTTTAACCACCTCGGTTTCGGGAACCGCCAGCAACGCCGCTAAATCGCGCACCATTAATTCACCCTTAAGGGTAATTTTTTCCGGTTTCTCAACTTTCTCTGTCCCTTTATTGGCCATCCGTCGTCCTCTGTGATCCCGATTAGACGATCGCTTCTTGGCGGCGGGTACCCCTGTCGGTTTAGCCGCAGGAGCCGATAATCCTTTCGGTTTAGCTGGACGTACGAGAGAAAGACTTACTTCGGTGGCGTTATCATCATCGAGATCGTCATCGAGATCGTCATCCAAATCATCCTCAATAATCTGAGGACGGCGTTTTTTGGTTACCCCTTTACCGGCTTTAGCATTAGCCTTTTGGCGGTCATCCTCATCCTCTTCCTCTGACCGTTTTTTCACCTTTTTGGTGGGTCGAGGCATGGGCCGTCTTAATTCTAATTCCAGTGTTTCCTCTGGTTCTGAATTATCTAGAGGAGTCGTTACCAGATCCTCATCATCCATCTCCTCAGTCTTGCCTTTCGTGGATGCTCCGGGTCGTACTGGACGCGGACGCAGAGGATCGGATAATTTGTCTTTATCTCTATTGGCGATCGCCTCGGGTTTCGCGGGCTTTCTTGGTTTAGAACTAACGGCAGTAGCTTCTCCCGATCCTGAAGGGCGTTTTTTATCACCATTGGGTTTTTCCGATTTCCCACCCTCTTTGTCTTTGAGGATAATCGGTTTGGTTCCCTGAGTTTTTTTCACCTCTTCACTCTCAGGTTTCGCCCCATTTCCAGAACGTTTGAGTCGAGGCGGTTTCGGCGATCGGTTCGGTTTACCTGGCTTGGCTGGCGCAGGGGGAGCGCTCACCGTTCCCTCAACCGTTACTGGAGCTGTTTTTGCCTCAACTTTTAAAGGTTTAGTCGGTTGGGACGGGCGAACCGGAGGGCCAATCAATTGAGTTTTTTGATCTGCATCAGGCATGGATAGGGGTGGGGTCACGTCCTTAGAGGGTGAATGGGGAGAGGGTTCAGCACTCTTTTCGGCTGCGGGTTGTTCAGGGGGACGGGAGGCAACGGGATGTTCCTCAGCTTTCTGCTCAGGTGCAACAGGTAGAGTCGGTTTAGACA
The DNA here is from genome assembly GCA_002340255.1 of Cyanobacteria bacterium UBA2566. Taxonomy (GTDB): domain Bacteria; phylum Cyanobacteriota; class Cyanobacteriia; order Cyanobacteriales; family Desertifilaceae; genus Roseofilum. The sequence goes on along the minus strand of DDLS01000080.1, from coordinate 14,346 downwards.
CTTCAGATACAGGTGAAGGTGAAAGTCGCGATGGAGGGGATTGCAGGGATACAGCATCTTCTGAGGGAATGCGGGGTGCATCTGGTGTCGATCCACTATTTTTGTCTCCCTCAGAAGAATGTCTCCGAATTTCTAAAATTTGCTGTTTTTTCTTAATCGGTTTTTCACTCCCCTGGGATTTGGAGCGATGATGAGTCGGTTTTCCCGCTGGTGTTTCGCTGGGAGGATGTTTTTCAGCCCAAGCGCGAATCCGCTCGGCTTCCGATTCGGATATGGTGCTGCTATGACTTTTGTAGGTGATATTCAATTGATCGCAAAGATTTAAAACGTAATGATTGTCCAAATTCAATTCCTTGGATAGCTCGTATATTCTGACTTTGCCGTTGTTCATCCACACTTGCCTCGTCTGTGATATCTACTAGTTTTTACATAGTGGCCTGCCTTTCGACGACAACTACAGGGACAGAAGGGATCGATCGCCACTCGGGCGATCAATACTTCTTTATTTAATCTTGCACAAATTGTTAACCAACTGGAGGGATTGTTAGGATTTTTAGAAATCTCGCTACCCAATGAGTTCAAAAACCGGGTTTTATGGCTCAGACTTGGGGCGAGATGGTGGGAGGTTATCCACTGCCTGTAAGCGAGACCATAGAGCTTCATAAACCAATGGTGCAACAGAAGCTCTGAGCGATCGCCCTAATCGATTCTTTTTTTGAGCCGCTTTCAAACAATCCGCTTGGGGGCATAAATAAGCCGATCGCCCCATTCCCCAATCCAATTGGATTTCACGATCTGGATAAACCCGGACAATTCGCCAAAAGGCTTCTTTTCGATCGACTTTTCGGCAACTCACACAACGTCGTTGATTCGGCTTCATTCCCTCTCCCTCATCTCATCTTACTTACCCCTAGGGTTTCTCATTTTCCTCACTCTTGTGTCATCGGATCGTCCTCCTCTAATTCTACTAATTCTGAGTCTTCTGAGCGCTCTTCCTGGAAGTCTAAAGTCGATTTTGCTGGGGTTACTACCGACTCTTCTTCCTCTGAGGATGCCTCTAATGGCTCATCCATCTCCTCTGCTCCATGGCGAGCCTCAATAATCACTGCTATCTTCTGATGTTCAGCCGTGGCATCATAGAGCGCTCCATCTTTAATATCAATTTTCCAGCCCGTTAATCGAGCCGCTAAACGCACATTTTGTCCCTCCTTACCAATCGCTAAACTCAACTGATCTTCGGCTACTAATACATGGGCTTGTCGCACTTCAGGATCAATTAAATAGACCGCATCCACCTGGGCTGGACTTAGAGCATTGGCAATATAAGTTGCTGGATCGGGAGACCAACGGATCACATCGATTTTTTCTCCTCGCAGTTCATTGACCACCACCTGGATACGCGATCCTCTCGCCCCAATACAAGCCCCTACGGGGTCTACATCCCGCTCTAAGGTATCTACCGCAATCTTGGTTCGAGGCCCCACATAGCGAGAGGGGGGATTGGCTTCCCGCGCCACTGCCACAATCCGCACCACCTCATCCTCAATTTCCGGCACTTCATTTTCAAACAAATAGACGACCAAACCTGCATCGGCACGGGAGACCATCAACTGGGGGCCGCGATGGGAACCCGATCCCACCTTTTTCAGATAAACTTTAAACGTGGCATTCGCTCGGTAATTATCATTAGGTAACTGTTCCCGTTTGGGTAACTCAGCCTCCACTTCTGGCTGTCCATAGCCACTGCTAACGGCTAGAACCACCGATTGGCGCTCAAAGCGTAGTACCCGCGCCTGTAATACTTCTCCTTCAAGGTCTTGAAATTCCTCTTGAATCAGTTTACGCTGCTGATCTCGTAATTTTTGCGCCAAGACCTGCTTGGTTTGAATGGCGGCCATGCGACCAAAGTCACCCTGATCGGGAGTAACATCCAAGACAACTGTTTCACCGATTTGGGCTTCATCGACTACTTCTTGCACTTCTTTGAGGGAAATCTGATGGTCGAAATTACTCACTTCTTCCATAATCACCTTAGTGCAGAGAATCCGAAACCCTTCTTCATCGAGATCGAGTTCCACCTCAAAATTATCAAAATAATCTTCTTCAAAGCTTTTCAGGTGAGCGGCTCTACGATAGCGTTCATACCCCTTCATCAGAGCTTCTCTCAGGGCAGCTTGAACCGCCGTTTTAGGTAAGTTTCGTTCTTTGCTGATACTCTCAATTAAATTTTTGAGTCCAGGCAAGTCAACCATTGACATTGTTAATTATTTTCCTTTGTTCTAAGTGTAAATTTGAGATTACCCTCTAGGGAGCGAGTTCACCGTCAGCAAAACTCTACCCAACGAATGACATCACGAGGGATGGCAATATTACGGCCTTTTTGGTTTAGATACACTGTGGTTTCATCGCGACTATTGAGCGTACCTTCCCATTTGGATTTGTCCTTATAGGGGGGATCGGTCATAACGATCGCCGGAAATCCCTTAAAGGCAATAAAGTCGCGGTCCGTGATGAGGCGTTTGGAAATACCAGGACTGGAGATTTCCAAGACATAGGATTGGGTAATCAGTTGACTGTCCTCTAGAGCTGCTTCCAGGAAGTGACTCATTTGTTCACACTCATCTAAACCCGTATCTCGATCCGGGTTCCGAATATCAACCCGTAATACCGGTGGATTTTGGTTGGTTTGGAAGGTAGCACCAACGACTTCCAACCCCAGTTTTTGAGCGACTGGGGCGGCTAACTCTAGGAGTTGTGGGATTAAAGGATGAACCATAATACACCATGTACTGCCATAAAAAAAAGCGGGTTAGTTCCCACTCAAGCGTCTGAGATTGGTTTCGGGAGGGATCGTTGTGGCGATCGCCCTTAGCCATAGACTGGAGGTTTCCTCACCCCATGGTGAGGGATCTCTTTTCTCTCCCTGGGGTTAGGGTTCAGGGGTTGAAGAGAAAAGATAGACTTTCTTCAATACCAAGCTGAACGTTCAAAGAAATCACTTGACTCTAGATTTCAGAGAAAAGAGTGTACTTTCCCTGTCAAGCACGGTCAAACTCTATTATAGCGCTATACGCTAGGGAATAGGGAATAGATTCGCTCAAGGTTGTGCGATTTTTTGATATCCGCTTAACGCTTCTTGCTTTTTTCCAGACGTTTGGTTTCTTCTAAAATTTTCTCAATATCTTCTTCAGCTAGGCGTTGCACATAGTTAATCTTAAATTCCTCCAAGAACGCTGTTACTAGAGACTCCAGTTCTTGGGTGGTATGTTTTTGTTGCAATTCGGCGCTCAGAGACTTACCAAAACTTTCTGCCAATTGACTCATTAATTCTGCACCCACCGTATCATTTTTGATAGCTTCATACAGGTTTTGGGAGCCTTCAGCAATCAAGTGGGAAAGTTGCTCAGAGACCTGTTGACTAAATTGGCTAGGTAATTGGGCGAGTGGGGGAATATTTTTGATGTTTTGATAGAAAGGAGTCGCTTCAGCCACTTGCTCGATATTGTGGTTGATAATTTCTTGGATTTGCGGTTGTAGTGTAGGTAAGACTTGGCAGATCACCACTTCGGTTAATCGATGGGTAATGGCTTCAATTTCATTGATATTATTCAGATCGATATATTCACGGTTGGCTCCTTCAAAGAGTTGTCGAGCCAGAGAACCGCTCCGAATTTCATTTTCCAACTGATTAATGACTCGAATAATAATCACTTCAGTCAGCTCACCCGCAATGGTGGCAACAAAGCCTCGACTCAGTTGGATACGAATGGGTTCTAAATTAATCAGTTTGGCTTGATGGAGACGGATAGTAACGGGAATAATACGCAACCAGCGAAAGAGGGGCAAAAATAGGAATATGTCATACCATCTCCAGAGCATGGCATCGGTCAAGGTAATAGTATCGTGTTTCTGACTGATGTATAGGCTGCGAGCTAAAAATTCAACTAAGAATAGAAGAGCAAAGGGAAAATCGAGGGCAGCAAATAAATTCGTATATCCTCCAGTTTCATCAATGGAACGATAATAGTTGCTAGCCATTAATGGAGCGATTGTAGTATTAAATAGCTCCCCTTGATCTTCTGAGCTAAATAATAGATTTTCTGCTGTCCAAAACTGATTAAATGCATCCTTAGCAGAGTCGTCCTCCATATGATCTCGCATTCGGTTTTTGATTTTTTCCAAGGTTCCGCTTTTCCCAGCTCCCTGGAACGGATTTTGATTAATCATTTCTTCACTCAATTCTCGCAATTGAGCTAAAAGTTGTTTAGAGAGGGGAGAGCTATAGCCTGTTTTCTGAGCCTGTTTTTCTAGCTCACGAACCACTCGCAAGTAGTTTTCGGTATCGCGGTTGCCTTGAATCCCTTTGATGGGATCGTACCAAGTCGTAATGGGAGAAGAATCGATTGAATCGGAGAGAAGGGGGACTTTAATGATAAATCCGACGAAGGGAACTTGAACGGTTCCTTGCAACCAAAAGTTTCGCAGTTGGATATAACTGAGGTCGAAGGCAACTAAGGCTAAATTAACGGTGGCGATCGCGACCATGATTCGTTCATACCATAGAGCGATCGCTCCCCGTTTTTTTCGTGCTAACCGTTCCAGAGGATTCATAACTGAAGGGTTCTACTACCGGTTACTAAACTCAGGAGGCGCTATTTCTTCCAGAATCGTAAACCGGACATGATTTAACGCTAAATCTCCCACAGAGAGCTGTTCTCGGTCTACAGGTTTTCCATCTAAGCGGATGCGCTCAAAGGGAATTCCTTTGCCGATTTCAATATGATACCAGGCTAACCCCATAAAAAAACGGGACAAGTGATTACCATCTTCCATATCATCGGGATTGGATTCCATGGGAACCCAGCCGATACTGGGAATATAAAACTCTAACCAAACATGGTTATAATCTGGCTCTAGGGGAACGTTTTTGTATTCAGGACTAGCCGGGCATTTATAGCGACCAATGGTACGGCAGGCAATGCCATTTAAGCGTGCGAGAGCGAGTAAAACGCCGACATATTCACCACAAGATCCCGCACCTCTGGAGAGAACAACGTCGGGGGTTTCTATTTTGGTGGTTAGTCGATAGGAGAGGCGATCGTAAGCATAATTGCGCAACGAAATCATGCGCCGTAAAAAGTTAGTTTCTCCACTGACTGCTTGTTGAGCGGCTTCCCGGACGATCGCCGTATCCATGGCTAGATTATCATCATCAATCAGGTAGCGCTGTTGTAAGTCTGGCTCTAGGGTGGGGATTTTTTCTACATCCAAAGGCACAAGGCTATATTTGATGCTGTAAACTTCGATTAAGGCTTTCCAGCCAAAAATTCGTTTTTCGTAAGGTTTCAGGTGGTCAAAGTTAAAAACGGCAACTTTTTGCCCTTCTTGAATTTCTTCAGTAAACTCTAAACCGATCGCTTCTATGGAGCGCACTTTTTGCCGCGCTGTTTCTGAAGGCAGAGCAATGCGCCATTGTAAATTCTTCAATTCAATGGCATCGAGGGGAGAGAGTTCTTCGACATAGGACATCTCGATCAGATAACCATTGGAGAGACTATAATAGCCGTCGGGATTATAGGAATAGTAGAGGGGATGAATAAAGGTGCGATCGCGCCAAGCTAATTCTAGGGGCGGATCGGAATTGGGGTCGTCGCGGATAAAGGGTTTTTCGCTGGCATAGGAAACATAGAGTAATTCTTCTGAGGTGGCTGGATCTTGATAAAACACCAGTCCCGTGGGACTATCAAAGGGCGTTAAGAAGCTAAATTTAATCTCGCCAGTTGCCCGATCCATACAATAAACGGTCTGCTCTTCCTTGTCTGCCACCCAAAGCTCCTCATGGCGGATCGTCAGACTTTCTACTCCAACGCCTGGGGGACGCAACTGGGTAATCATCCGCCCCTTATCGTTAAACACTTGGATATAACAGCCTTCCTTACAGGAAACATAAACGGTTGTTCCCCAAACAGCAATTCCTTCAGCGCGGAAGGGCAAAGTGGCAAATAAGCGGGGACGAAAATCGTCTAGGGAACACGCATAGATACTATGATCGCGAGTAAACCAGAGGGTGTTCTCCCAAATAGCTAAACCATTAGCATATTTGATTTCAGGGAGTTCATTGGGGTTGAGGATCGTTGTATTATCATTTTTGGCATCAATGTGGAGAAGATAACCGCGTATGGAGTCTAGGGAAAGTAACTTAGACTGATAAGAGGTTAATCCTCGGAGATCGTAAACTCCTATGGGTCGAATAGTGCGGTGAATCATAGTGATTATGCTGCGGTAATCGAGTTTTACATGAGTCATCAAGGGTTGCCCTCATCCACTAGCCCCCCTTCGGCTACGCTCAGGACAAGCAGGGCGGTGCTTCTCTGGTGGGAGAAGGGGAGTCGAAGTCCCTCTTCCGTGCTAATCTGGTCGGGGTTTCTGCGAAACCCCATCCAGTAAGGATCGTGCGATAAAACTCCGTTTCGCTCCGCGAGCGCATTTTCGGCAGCTCGATGGCTGAAACTGAGTCAAATCAAGAGCCGGTTTTAAAACCCCTACAGGATTAGCTTCCGTGGGAGAGAGATTTAGGCAGAGGTGAACTTGAACAGGAATCAATTAAAAATACTATATTCTGGTTGTAAGGGAAATTTATGACTAGGCAAGCGCTGTTTTTGGTCAATACTCATTCACGACGGGGGAGGCATTCTCGCGAGGAGGCAATGACCTATTTGGAACATCATGGATTTGAGTTATTCGCAGTTTCTCCTTCAAATTATCAAGAATTACCCCAGGTGATTCGCAAGTATGGCCCCCAAATGGATTTAGTGATTATTGGCGGAGGCGATGGTACCCTAAATGGGGCGGTGGATGCTCTGCTGGAGATCCAACGACCTTTGGGTATTTTACCGATGGGAACGGCTAACGATCTGGCGCGAACGTTACAGATTCCGTTGTCAATTCCGGCGGCTTGTCGGGCGATCGCTACGGGAAAACTGCATCAAATTGATTTAGGCTGGGTAAATGGCAAGTATTTTTTTAATGTGGCTAGTTTGGGATTAAGCGTGAAGATTACGGATGGTCTCAGTAAACAATCTAAGGGACGTTGGGGAATTTTAGCCTATGCGATGTCGGCTCTGAAGGTGTTGACCCAATCTCGTTTATTTGATGCCGAAATTCGAGCGGGGGAAGAGTCCCATAAGGTGAAGACGATTCAAATTGCCATTGGTAATGGTCGCTATTATGGAGGAGGAATGGCGATCGCTCATGATGCGGAGATCGATGACCAACGCCTCGATCTCTACAGTTTAGGATTAGAACATTGGTGGCAAATTCTAGCTATTTTTCCCGCTCTTCGCCAAGGTCGCTATCATACTTTGCCGGGGATATTATCCCTCAATGGTACAGAAATGCACGTTTACACCCGCCATCCTCTCCCCATCAATACGGATGGCGAAATTACCACCACTACCCCCGCTCATTTTCGCGTCATACCTAAAGCTTTGTCCATTTTTATTCCCGGGCCGAAACCACAAGTAGTTCATCAAATTTAGTCGTAGGGCGATCGCCATGTAGGAGTGATTCATGAATCACCCCTACACTATACTGGGTTTCACAATTTTTAAGAGCAAATTATGACTCGTTTTGCCCATGACCAGTTTGCTAAAGAATATCTCCAAGAGTTGCTCAAACCTTTTGGAGAAGTGAAAATCAGTTTAGATGTGGTCTCAGAGGTTCGCGAAATAGATGTATTTTTTATGCCATCTTCTCCGAATCCCGAAGGAATAGCTCAATTGGGACTCTTGGCAACTCTAAGCCAAGCGCCAACGGTATTTGAACCTTTTCGGAATCCAGTTCAAGCAGAGGAAATCCGTAGTTGTCTAGAGAAAACTTGGGATTTAGAGGCTCAACTGAGGCGCAAGGCGAACCGGGAAGAGGCGAAATTTAGCGATCGCCAGATTCCCCAATTATGGATTTTATCTCCAACAGCTTCGGAAGATCTCTTAAGGAGCTTTGCCGCTTTCCCTGCACCGGAAAATTACCCCCCAGGGATCTATCCCTTGGCATCAGGGTTCAAAGCGGGAATTGTGGTCATTACATCAACTGGACAAGATTCCAGAAACCTTGTGGTTAAGATTGTTAGGAAGAGGGAGAGTTCAGAAAGAGGCGATCGCAGAACTTAAAGCTTTGCCGGAAGTTCATCGTTTTAGAGGAAAGACGCTAGAATTGCTCTACGGGTTATTGACACTATTAGAAAAACGTCAAGATTTAGATCGCAGCGATCGGGAGTTAATAATGGATCTAACAACCGTTTTTTTACAACGATTAGAAAGGGACGTAGAAGCGGCTGTTGAACAAGCTGTTGAACAGGCTACTCAACAGGCTACTGAACAGACTACTCAACGAGTAGAGCGGATGATGGTAGAGAGCATGTTGCAAGTAAAGTTTGGGGAAATTGACGATCGCCTAGCCCAAATTATCGATCCTTTGATGGAGCGATCGCCTTTAGAGAGAACAGAAGCCATTATGAGGTTGTCTCGGCAAGAGCTACTCGATCGCTACAGCGCTCCGCGCGGTAATGGGTAATGGTAACAAGTTAAGACTATAACCTAGGGGAGGCAAGGGGCAATTCATGAATGGCCCCTACAAAATGAAAGAATTGAGAATTTTCCGACCTAGACTTGCCCACCCTACAAATCTACCGAGAAAGAGCTGTCTTCCCGACAAATTTCTCATAGCTTGTACTCAGCTCTTCCACCGCTAACTCATAAAACTCCTTACCATGTTCTGGTGTGGCTAACGCAGGATTTGATCCCATGCGACCATCCGGATAATGGCGACGGAATTCTGCCGGGGTAGTGATGGGATGACCTTTGCCAACTTCTGGAGACAGGGGTGCAGTTTTAATCGAGTCGGGATAAACGTATTGAGTCAGTGCCACTTCGCTCGGTGTCGCGTGAGATCCTTCTTGATCGCCATATAACTCTTGGGCCCGTTTATAGACACTGCGACACATAAACCAGTTGGCTAAATGGCAGGTGACCTTTCCTTCGGGGTCGATGTTTAATTGGGCTAGATGGGTATAGACTTCAGAAAAGGCAGCTTTCATAGGAGCCATATTACCCCCATGACCATTGATAAAGAAGAATTTGGTAAACCCCGCTTGGGCTAAATAGGTAATATAGTCCTTAATCACCAAAATCAATGTAGAGGGTTGGAGGCTCATGGTTCCGGGAAAAGCCGTGTGATGGAGAGCCATACCAACATTGATGGTAGGGCCGACTAGGGCATGAGTTTTTTCACCGACTCCTTTGGCGATCGCCTCTGCACAAATAGCATCTGTACCAATCAAGCCCGTTGGCCCGTGTTGTTCCGTCGAGCCAATGGGCAAAATTAAACCTGTAGACTCTTTCAGGTAACCTTCGACTTCCGGCCAGGTGGAGAGATGGAGCAACATGAGACTAAAGGGCAGATAGGGCATCCTCTAGGGTAGCAAACTCTCCAGGTTCGGGGAAGAAGATTGGCTCAGACCAAAAAAAATGGCTCAATTTAGCAAATTTGCCCAAATTGTATGGTTCTATGGCTAGAATAAGCGATAACATTTGAGAAGCCCAATTATAAAGCCACATATCACTAGCCAATTATGCTACATCGCAAGATCTATCAACTCTGCTCCGAGGGTCGTGAAATCTGGATTTTCTTGCGAGACCAGCAACGCTGGATAGAACGCGCCCGCGTTCTAGAAATCGAAGGAGATTTAGTCACGATTCGGTATGAGACAGAAGAGGAGGATGAGATCTGTGCTTGGGAAGAAATGGTTCGCCTAGAAAGCATTGGTGCAGTCACCCAAAAGCTCTCTAATTTCCCCAAGGGCAATAGTGAATTCCTGGTCTCGGAAGAGTGCCCAGAAGCGGAACAAATCCAGCCACACCCGGAATCCAACTCTGATTAACGCAGAACGCATCTAAACCCTAGCGATCGCCCCTCGGCCTAATACGCTATCATTCACAACTGAAAACCTTAAATCATAATCACAAGACGATGGATATTAAATTGGTTTTAGTCATTCTTACTGTCATCTTTACCGTAACCACCTTATTTTTTGGCACCAAAAACGGGTTCTACGATTCTGACAACTACCACGGTAACGGTTCTGCCCATTAACCATCCGTAGGGTGGGCCGGGCAACAGTTGTATAATTTTAATACTATCGCTCATTCTCTTGCCCACCCTACTGGCGTATCAACTCTTGGTTACCCTTGAATGCATTCCCTACGGTACCGGTCAATCTGGGGATGGAGTCTGTCTACTGGTGCGGATAGGCCCCTATCGCATCTTACTTGACTGCGGTTTACATCAGATAGACCCCCTTCGTTCCATTGAGCCACCGGATATCGTCTTCTGTTCCCATGCCCATCCCGATCATTGTCGCGGCCTTCCCAGTTTATCGCTTCAGTTTCCGGATGTGCCGATTTATGGCAGTGAAGTCACCCGGCAACTCCTCTCTCTACATGGACTAGAACCGGAAAGCAGTCAGGCTTTAGAGTGGCGATCGCCCCAACTGCTCAAACCCCATCTAAGCGCCGAACTCTATCCCTGCGGTCATCTGCCTGGAGCCGCCTCCCTGCTGCTCACCTATACCGCTCCAGAGCGCCGCTACACCCTCTTCTACACCGGAGATTACTTTTCCTCCAACTCCCGGCTCGTAGAACGGATGCGGATTGAAGAAGTCCGGGGACTGCAACCGGATGTGCTGATTATCGAAGCCAGTTATGGAACCGCTCGTCATCCCAACCGCCGCCATCAAGAAAACCATCTAGCTTCGCGAATTTACACTATCCTGAAGCAGCAAAAATCAGTATTGCTACCAGTTCCCGTTCTCGGTCTCGGTCAAGAATTGCTGATGTTGCTGCGCTCTCACCATCAGTTTACGGGGCAAGATATCGATATTTGGGTTGATGAAACTATTGCCAGAGGTTGCGATGCCTACCTAGAGATTTTACCCCATCTGCCCAGCAATGTGCAAAATTTTGCCCAACATCAATCTCTCTTTTGGGATGAGCGCGTCCGTCCCCAATTGCGTCGGCTTCCATCCGATCGCAACTCGGGTCAACTTCCGCGATATCCCTCTATTGTTGTTGCCCATCGCCACTCGAATCTCCAGCAGTGGCTTGAACCTAACCCCGATCGCTGGTTAGTCTTGCTCTCTGAACATGCTGAAGATACGGCCCAACTGACCCAAACCTTAGACACCATTGAAGGTGTAAAACTTGAAACCTATCTGTTTTCCCAACATTGTGATGGTTTAGGAACCACCCAACTGATTCATAATATTCGTCCCCAACACATTATTTTTTTCCATGGCAGTTCTTCTTATCTAGAAGATTTAGCCGGTTTAGAAGAACTGCAAAATCGCTATCATCTCCATTGTCCTCAAGCGAATAAACGAGTAGAGTTACCTATCGGTGAGACCTTCATTCAACCAGCCGCTCCGGAAACCCATTATGAAGGAGAATTAACAGAACTAGAGACCACGGTTCAGATTGAGTTACCCGAACCCATTACCCGCGATCGCCGTTGGCAACACTTCAGCGACACCGGCATTCTGGAAGCCCGTTGGCAAGGAGAAGAGTTAGTGATTCGAGGTCTCTCTCAACGAGAATTGCTAGCCCAAGGGATGCCCAAAATGCCAGCAAATCTCGATTGTTGCGGCAACTGTGCCCATTATCGGGGACATCGCTGTTGGAACCCAGCCTCGGCCCTGTTTGAATTTCGCGTTAGTCCCGATGGCTTGTGTCCCGTCTTTGCCCATCACCGGGTTGAATAACCCTCTATCGCTAAACTTTCTCTCCTAGAGGTATGTTAAGAGAGAACTATTAATGTTAAAATCAGTAACAAAGATAAGATAGTTACTTACAAGGAAACCAAAGAAATTATGGGTCGTGTTGGGGTTTTGCTCTTAAATTTAGGTGGGCCGGAAAAACTAGAGGATGTTCGCCCGTTCTTATTTAATCTGTTTTCCGATCCAGAAATTATCCGATTGCCGGTGACCTGGTTACAGAAACCCTTAGCCTGGTTCATTTCCAGTAGTCGCTACAAGAAATCTCAAGAGAATTATAAGCAAATTGGGGGTGGGTCTCCATTACGCAAAATTACGGAAGAACAAGCGCAAGCCTTGGAAGCAAGTTTAGCTCAAAAGGGGCAAGAAGCGAAAATATATGTAGGAATGCGCTATTGGTATCCGTTTACGGAAGATGCGATCGCCGAAATCAAACAAGATAAAATCGATCATCTAGTCATTCTGCCCCTCTATCCCCAATTTTCCATTAGCACCAGTGGTTCAAGCTTCCGAGTCCTAGAAAAACTCTGGGAAGAAGACGCGGTACTAGGGAATAACATTAAATATAGCCTCATTTCCTCCTGGTACGATCGCCCCGGCTATCTCCAAGCGATGGCAGACTTAATTGCCCAACAATTAGACCAATTTGAACACCCCGATCGAGTGCATCTGTTTTTTAGTGCCCATGGGGTTCCCGTCAGTTATGTCGAAGAAGCAGGCGATCCCTATCAAAGAGAAATTGAAGCCTGTACATCCCTAATCGTCAAAACTCTTAACCGTCCCAATCCCCATACCCTAGCCTATCAAAGCCGCGTTGGCCCAGTGGAATGGTTACAACCTTATACAGAAGATGCTCTAGAAGAATTGGGAGAAAAACAAGTTAAAGATGTGCTGGTGATTCCCATTAGCTTTGTGAGCGAACATATTGAAACTCTACAAGAAATTGATATTGAATATCGAGAAGTCGCTGAAGAAGCCGGAATTACCAATTTCCGCCGCGTTCCTGCTCTCGATACCCATGCCGGATTTATTAATGATTTAGCTGACTTAGTGATTGATTCGCTCAACTCTCCGAGTCAGAAATTCTCCGATGTCGTGCGTCCTTCCGATCAATTAAAAATGTATCCTCAAGAGCGCTGGGAAATGGGCATCACCACCAGTGCCGAGGTCTGGAATGGTCGGTTAGCGATGCTGGGCTTCATTGCCCTACTGGTGGAATTATTCAGTGGTAAAGGCATTTTACATGCGATCGGTATTTTGTAGTAGGTTTTTCTAATACCATTGACCGATTACCCATTCCCAGCGCCAAGCGCTCTATACTCATGTATCCTCTAGACACGGTAACCATCCATCAATTTCGAGGACTACAAGATTTAGAACTCAAAGATCTCGGACAAATTAACCTTCTGGTTGGCATGAATAACTGTGGTAAAACCAGTGTTCTAGAGGTACTACTTTTGTATACCAATCCCCTAGACATTAAAACTTGGCTAACCTTATCCAGACTCAGAGAAGGTGCTATTAGACTCTCCAGTTCCAGGTTTGAATCTCTCCAATGGTTATTTCCGAAACAACCTCAAATACTCGAAGCAGAGTCAATTCCAACCGGAATTAAAATCTCCAGCCAAGGTGCTTCAGCAATTAAAGAGATCGCCATCAATTATCAAGATCGAGAAGAAATCCGCTTCTTTGTAAAACCTGAACCTGTGACTCCTGAAGATGTTTTTGAAGAATATGAAAAAGAATTTCAAGAAACCAGCTCTCGGTTAGAACTGGATATCGAAATAACACAAAACCCAAAATCCCCTAATCTGAAGGGTATGATTCCTGTAGGAGTAGGACGAAAGATTATATTTGAGGGTACGGGAAAAGCTTTGATTTTGCCCGAATCAAAAAAAGAATGGAAAAAATTTTCGTTACCCATCGATATTATAACCTCTGAGTCCCATCGTTCTAACTTTGGTCAACTTCGGCTACTATCCAAAGCAAACTTTGAAAATTTTAAGTCTGATGTCATCCAATTACTCAAGATTATGGATGAGGATATTGAAGATTTAGAAATATTGATCAATCCCCAAACAGTGAGTAATCAAGCCAGTATTTATATTCAACATAAGAAACTTAGTCTTCTATCGTTTAGAACAGGGCCATAATAAAACCAAAGTGACCAGACATCCTAGGGAGCGATTAAAAAGACTTCGAGAAAATTTAGGTCAGGAGGTGCGTTGGTGACCCAGAAATATGCCCTGATTGGAGTCGAAGGAAATCACGATCAGGCATTAATTGAGAAAGTCCTCAGAAAAATTTTGGGTTTCAAAAAAATCTCTGGTAATGAGCAGGATCTCGATCAATTTTGGCAAAAGTTTGTTCCTCAATATCCTCCCAAGCAAGGCAAACTCTATGTCAGATTAGATATGCCAACAATTTTACTCAAGGATACTCTTTCTGTGGCTATCTACGCAGGTGGTGGGAGCAATTTATCGATTAATCTAGAAGATACCCCTCTTCTTTCACTCTGGGAA
>DDLS01000090.1 GCA_002340255.1 Cyanobacteria bacterium UBA2566 | reverse complement strand
ATAACATCGAAAAGTGCTGTATTGTTGAAGCCCAATAATAGACTAACAGACAGATAGAAATTTTAGCGCTTTTTTGATTTGATTAAGTGCAAAGTTATGGTATTTAGCAGTGCCCAAATTTTGCATTTTGGCGGGAACTTCCCAGAAAAATTGGCGAGCGCATCATTTTCAACTTTTTCAGTAAACCCTACTTAAATTTTGCAAAGAAAAAGCGAAATTCACGAAAAAAACCGTGAACTGACCGGTTATTATCCCGAGTCAGTCGATGTAGATGAATAGATCGAACTCGCGAACATCCTGCGTGGTGTAAGGAAATCAGAAGTTATCAGACAACCATACTATTGTCTTTCAGCAGCGATCGCGAGTTTCACTCCTTCAAGTTGACGCAACAAATCCATGACCTCCACCACTCGACCATGATCGACGCTGCGATCGGCGTTGACAATGACTAGGGGTTCGGTTTCCAGCTCGATTTTCTGTCGGATCGCATTCTGCAACCCTTGCAGTTCAATAGATTGGCGATTAATTGCAAGGGCACCCTCTTTGTCAATAGTTACCGTAATTTCAGGACTCTTCTGAGCCTGAGCGGTAGAGGCTTTGGGTAAGGAAACATCCAATCCTTCCGAACGGGTCAAAAATAGCGTTGAAATAATGAAAAACGCCAAAATGGAGAAGATTACATCGATCATCGGCACGATATTAATCTCCAAACGCTCTTCTGGCTCATTGGGCAGTTGCATACGCTTCTTCTCCTGGTTTATCTTGCTCGTAATGGCGACGATACAGCAATTCCAACTGACCGCCATACTCTTGAATTAATGCCAGTTGGCGCAAATAGAGACCGCGAAATGTATTGGCAAAAAGTAACGTGAAAATTGCGACAACTAATCCCATCACTGTTGAAATTAAAGCCTCGCTTATGCCTCCTGTAACGGCTGAGGTGCGCGATCCTCCAACATCCCCAATTTGCAGGGAGCTAAAGGCTGTAATTAAGCCCAAAATCGTTCCTAATAAGCCTAACAAGGGAGAGACACTAATGATGGTCTCGAAGACGGTATTAAACCGCTTCAGGTTTGGTAACTCTGCTTGAGAGGCACTTTCGAGAGCCAGCCGAAATTCGTCTGGAGTCGGTCGGTCTAGTTCTAAGGCTTCGAGAAAAATTCGACAAAGGGGAAGTTCAGAGTTTTGCCGCAGTCGTGCGATCGCGGTTTGGGGTTCGCTTTGGTATGTTCTGAGGATATCGCGAATGACTCGACGCTGGCGGCGATTGATTTTTAACCAAAAATACAAGCGTTCGACAATCAGGGCGACGGAAATAATCGAAAATCCGAGCAGGGGCCAAGCGACGATACCACCCGCTAGGAAAAAATTTTCAATAGACATTGTAACTGAACTTAGGTGCTTGAGACTACAGTAAAAACCATTGCCATATTTTACGGCATAAAATGCAAATTAATGTCAATAACTATGTTAAAAAACTATTTATTTTTTAACACATAATCCGGATTCACGCCGATCGGAGAATTAGTATTAGAGAAATATTATCAATTTTTTGTGAATCCGTCCGAAGGAACAAGAGAATGAAGTTTCTCAAGACTGAGTTGCGGTTAATTTCCATCCCTTAGCCTGCTGTTGGACATCCCAGAAACGCTTATAGACTCCATTGAGGGCAAGGAGTTTTTTCCGATCTCCTTGTTCGACAATTTGACCGCGATCGAGGACGAGAATTTGTTCAGCAGCAGCGACGCTAGAAAGATGGTGGGCTATGACAATCAGGGTTTTTGAGGTAGTGAGGGCATTGATTGCTTTTTGTACAAGCAGCTCATTCTCTGGATCGATAGAGGCGGTTGCTTCATCGAGCAAGACAATGGGGGCATCTTTTAGAATGGCTCTGGCGATCGCGATGCGCTGTTTTTCTCCTCCGGATAGGGTGGTTCCACCTTCTCCAATCTGGGTGTGGTAACCGTCGGGTAATTGTTGAATAAAGTCGTGACAGCAGGCAGATTTTGCTGCTGCGATCACTTCTGCCATGGTTGCTTCCGGTTTGCCTAAGCGGATGTTACTGGCGATGGTGTCGTTAAACAGATAGACATCCTGAAAAACAATACTGATGTGCGAGAGCAATTCATCAATGTGAAGGTTCTTAATATTATGACCGCCGATGCAAATTTCCCCCCCATCCACATCCCAGAATCGAGCAATTAAGTTGGTAATGGTTGTTTTGCCAGAACCAGAAGCACCAATAAGAGCAGTCATGCTGTGTTCGGGAACGGTAAAGCTCATATTTTGTAAGATTGGCGTTCCCTCATAGCTAAAAGAGACATTTTTAAACTCGATATCGAAACGCTCTAACTTTGGCGACTGTTGGGGTTCGGGTAAAGGTGATAAATTTAACACTTCCGCAACACGATCCAGAGCAGCATCCATTATGCGAGTCATGGCGGCAAACTCCATCAGCCCAAAGATGGGGGTGTAAAACTGCAATCCGAGGACGAGAAAGAGGAGAAAAACTGCGATCGCGATCTCTCCCTGCAACAATAAATAAGTTCCCACAGCCCAAACGGCTGCAAAACCCAATTCTAACATGCCAGCAAATGCGACAATGGGCAGTGTTAAAGCAGAAACCATTTTTAAGTTCACTTGTTTGTATTCTTGCAAGGCATTTTGTAATTTGGCAAAGCGAGTTCCCGTTTGATTGCAGGCTTTAATAGTCGCCAATCCTTGAATGTATTCAATTGTGCGGGAATTGGCTTCAATAATTGCTGCTTTTTGCTCTTTGGCGATCGCCCGCATGGAGCGTTGATAGCTGACATAGATGATAACTGAGATCGGCACTCCTGCCAGCATTGCTAGGGTTAAACGCCAGTCAATGAAAGCGAGGAAAGCGGCGATGGTGGCTGGGAAAGCAATCGCCGTGACAACTTTCGGATAAACCCAAGAAGGAATGGGTTCGATCTTCCGCATATCGTCGCTCACCAAGCCATTGAGATCGCCAATTTGCCTTTCATTGAAAAATCCCATGGGAAGTTGGCGAATGCGATCGCCCAGTTGCAAGCGCAAGTCGGCAATGGCGCGATGGCTGGTTAAATAAGTGAGATAATTCGCACTATAGAGAAAGATTCCTTGCAAGAGCAGGCACAGAGCAATCGCGATCGTCAAGATTGTCAGTTTCTGTGAGTCAATAGATTCTGATAATAACTCTCTCAAAATTAGATAGAGAAAACCGTAGGGGGTTGCTGCTAAAACTGAGGAAATAATATGTAGAAAAGTTCCGCGAATCAGTTGAAATCGATAGCTTCCTGCTATCTTAAATAAATTATTCAACATTTTCTAATTTCTCCCAAATCAACGCTTCAATATTTACGGAGAGACAGCATTTAAAATGGATGCTTGCCTTTCTTGTAAAGTCCATCCTTTCGCCTGTAAATGAGCCTCCCAGAGATGGCGATAAATTTCGCAAGTTTCTAAGAGTTCGGAATGAGACCCACAACCGCAAGTTTTACCTCTATCCATCACGATAATTTGGTCAGCATCGACAATCGTAAACAGGCGATGGGCAATGACTAATAACGTTTTATCCGCAATCAGTTGGCTAATTGCTGCTTGCACTTGTGCTTCACTTTCTGGATCTAGAAAAGCTGTTGCTTCATCGAGAATGACAATAGGCGCATCTTTTAAAATTGCTCTAGCAATAGAGATGCGCTGCTTTTGTCCGCCACTTAATTTAGCACCTTGCTCACCAATTATAGTATTGTAACCTTGAGGCAGAGCGGCAATAAAACTGTGACATTGAGCTGCTTTTGATGCTAAAAAAACCTCTTCACGACTGCCGTTTGGTTTTCCCATAGTAATATTATTGTAAATAGTATCGTTAAATAGAGAAACCTCTTGGAAAACAAATGTCATTTGCGAGAGAAGATCATTATATCTTAAACGGTTAATGTTCACATCTCCCAAGTAAATTCCCCCTTCTGATACTTCCCAAAAGCGACCTAATAATCTCGCAATTGTTGTTTTTCCAGAGCCAGAAGCCCCGACTAAAGCTGTAACTCGACCGGGGGGAATGTGTAAGTTTATGTTTTGTAGAACTTCTTTTTCTTCATAGGCAAAAGAAACATTACGAAATTCAAATTTTAAATCTTGTGGCAAATCTAAATTTTCACTTTCTGGTAATTCTGGTTCGTTTAAAATAGTAAAAATTCTCTCCAATCCTTTTTGGGTTTGTGTGTAGACCTCTACCGATTCGAGTAAGCGCATTAACGGAGTACTAACACCAACCCCGAGTAACAAAAACAGAATAAATGTTTCTAAGGATAAACTTTCTTTTTGAAAGAGATGTAAACCCACAGGAAGAATAATAATCAAATTGAGCGATACGCTAACGCTGAATAATGTCCAAGGCAGAAGCGCGCGCTTAGACCAATCTTCTTCAAATTCTTGATAGTTACGCACGGATTTTTCGTAACGATCGAAAGACTTAATAGTTTGTGCAAAAGCTTTAATAGCAGGCATTCCACGCACATATTCGATGATTGTTGCATTCATACAATCTTGGGTTTCATAATACTCTTTAAGGATAGGCTTTAAGTCTTTAAAGAGTAAGTACTGAGAGCCAATACTTACGGGAATTCCTCCTAAAGCTGCTAGAGCCATACGCCAATCAATAATAAAAAGAGCCAGCACTGTGAAAGACAAAGTTGTTATTAACCCAATTCCTTCGGGAATACCATGAGCTAACATCTGTTCGAGATATTCTACATCTTCATTAACAATTTTTTGAAGCATTCCAGTTGATTTACGATTGAGATAACTTAAGGGTAAATAACCTAATTTTTCGGCGAGTTTTACGCGGATATCGTAGAGAATATTATATGCAATTTTATGAGCAATTCCTCCCGATACTGCGAGCAGTCCCCAACGCAGAAGAATAGCAATACCAGCAATACCAACCAATGGCCAAATATTCTCGGGTTGGACGGGAGGATTTAAAAAAGCGGTAATGCCTAAATAAATCAGAATAAAAGGAACTAGCTGTAAACCTCGGGCTAAAATTGAAAGCCCGCAAGAAATGATGAACTTAATTCTGTAGGGTACTAATAATGGTAAAAGAGTAGGAGATGATTCTGTCATAATTAAACCTAATTATTTAAGTTGATTCAATGCTAGCGAAACCGAGGGAGATTACCAAGACAAAAGCACTCTTGTAACCCTATGCTGTGACTGCCCAACCACCAAAGTAGACAAGAAAAGTTTGTAGGGTAAAATTTGTTTCGAGTACTGTTGATCTATGCCGATCCATCATAAATGTGAACAATGCTATCATATCCATGCCATTGGTCAGTTGAGAGCTGATACTTACACCATAAAGAAGGGGTTATTTTACTGTTCATAAGGCTGGGATAAAGATAAGTTGTGATCTTGAACAGCCACAAGCCACAGAACCATAATAGAGATCGCCGCAGTCTCCACTGATTCACGAGCAAACCTGCGGAGATTGCCCTGGCAATGCTTGTAGCAATCCAATCGCTTCGAGAGACCTTCCCTGTTGGTTAACAAAGGCAGGTAAAGCCTTGTCAATAAAGGTGAGAGCAATATCTCTCAAGATATACAAGCTCCCGAGTAATACTAGAGTTGTTGGATGATGCTTGGAAAATTCGGTCATATCAACGAATAGTTGTCAAGAGGTTCTAAGGGTTAAGTCCCACAATGCTGATATAGCATATCAGTAAATGCTCTCTTTTTCAAGATATTCACAAACGGATTATTTTTTGCCTCAAACGGATGAAAGATTCAGGTTTAGGGGCGGTGATTAAGATACTCTTGCCTTGTTGATTATTTGCACTTTAAGCTGACTCGCTTTGCTCCTCCTTATTCAAAAGTGTAATCGCTTAATAAAGAGAGTCTTAAGAATTTGGTTTATTGAGATCGAACTCAATTTTTTGAGCCGTTTTACGGTAAGATTCTGGAAAGTAAATTTTATTAAGGTTCCTTAAAGTCAGTAGCGAGTAAAGCAGACAAGTTTGAGGTTTCAGGAGCGATCGCGCTCTAAAAACATAGCATAGGGATTTGAGAACATGAGCTTATCAGCATTTTGTATCGAACAACGAGAAAAAGAAGGCAAATTTCTTAAAAGCTTTCTGCTTTATAGTTTGGTCACCTCATCCGTTATCCATTGCTTGGCACTGTTGGGGATACGTTGGTTTTGGGAACCCTTCCCGGCACTAGCTGAAGACCCCATCGAAATTATCATGGTCGATGCCCCAGAGCCTCCCCAACCGGAAC
>DDLS01000053.1 GCA_002340255.1 Cyanobacteria bacterium UBA2566 | reverse complement strand
TGTACCCAAGCGAGTATTAACTGTGCTGAAAAAAGACCTAATTGAAAAACTTTCGGACAAAGGAGTGAAAAAAAGAAAATATCCATCGATCAATTCTTAAACCTATGGAATCTGTGGAGAGTAATTACACCATTACTGGTGGTATCAGGTTTGAAACCCTCGTACCAGAACGAGTCTTGATTATCCCCAACCAGGATAATATCAAAACCTGGGCTGACTTTGGCATTAAAGTAACGAACCAAACCTCAACTCCCTATCGCTTTATCTTCTTTAGCTTAATTCCAGAAATCGTAGGACCAGAGGGAGAAGCAGTCGAATATGGTGCTGGCATAAATCATGCAAATCTCCCATTAGAGTCAGATTTTCTGTTAGCTAAACCAGGGGCGACTTTAACTTTCTTGACAAAAGCCAAGTTTTTCTGTGTGGGCAACAAGCTAGGATTTGGTGGTGTAAACCGCTACAATTTATCTTGGAGTTATAGAGGTCTGAGACCAATTAAATATTGGGTACGTTTTACTTATAGAAAAATATCTCCAACTCCAAAAATCAGCCGTCAGCCTTGGCCCTTCTTAGAAGAGCTTTGGACAGGTATAGCATCTTCACCTTACGAAGAGTTCTACTTAGAATATTCTCCGGATTAAGGATAAGGAGTGAAAAAAGCAAATATTTATTTACAATGAGGCACAAAAAATGAAATTACGAGCGTATTTTTCAAACTTCTTGACAACGACCTTATTCGTTGTCCTTACTTGTGAATCTGCGATAGCTTTTAAAATCAAGTATCCACCCCCGGATTCGTCTAATTATTATGTTCCTTACCAGTTAGGAGATTACGAGGGAGTGACATGGTTGCCAGTTCCAACAGCACTAGACAGAGGAGGAACAAATGAACTGCTAAAACTGCTCAACGATTTTTCTAGACATCAAGGGGGAAAATGGACTTTCGTTCCCGCAGAAAACGACTTACAAGGTAGTTTTGATATACAATCTTATTACGCTTGCGGCCCTCAAACTCATTGTGGGATAGAAATGCTTGAAGACGAATCCTTCATAGGAGGAGTAGGAGCTTTCTTTGAGGTAGAGTATCATCCAGGTGGAGATACTGACTCAATACCAAATAAATTTGATAAACGACTCCACTGGGTTCAAAGAATTAAAAATAACCATAAAGCAACCGACGAAGTGTTTGACTATCCATTTGACTATCCACATGGAACCATTCAAGATGCTCTTGATATTAGTACTGGTGCAAGTACCCCCTACTACCCAACAAACTATGATCAGTTGGACAATGGGACTCCTTACATATACTTTCAAGACACACCCTACAGATTTGATCCTTTAAACGATCATACCTGGAATGCTTTTCTTTTCCTGACTGAAGATATTACACCGAGAGGAAGCACAACAAAGACCATAAGAATTCACAACGGCATCAAGTGGGGATGGAGAAACCAAATACTAAAAAGGCCAAATTCTGTTCCGGCTTGCCCCCCTGGAAGCGAACATAATTTGGCTACTAACAACAGTGATGGCCAAGTCGCTAGCGATAGTAGTGAATGTGTAGTGGCTAAAAAATTCTCAGACAGCCTATCATCAGGTACAGAAAGAGACAACTTTAACCTAGACGGCCTCACTCCTGGAGCCACATTTTACGCCTGGATTAACAATGATATTCCCTCCAACCAATGCAACCCCAATACCTACCTGAGCGGATACGACGATGAGGGCTATTTCCTCGGAGCTGACGATAACAGCAGTCACCTTGGTGATGGTTTTGCCTCCTCAGTCTTAGGTACTGTATCGAGTAACGGTAGGATCAATTTATCTGTTAAGGCGGCTGATGGCGGTCGTCGCGGAGAAGATGAAGGTAACTACGAACTTTACGTCAATGTATTCAATACTGAAGACTCCCCAATAGGAACGGGTAGTGAAGGCAATAACAACGGCAGTATTCCACTCGGTGGTAGTGGAGGTGGAGGGATTATCATCGGCGGTAGCGGTGGTGGCGGTATTATCGGCGGTAGCGGTGGTGGAGGCGTTATCCTTGGCAACGAGGACGGCGGTAACATCGAAGATACACCAGGTCGCACTCAACAAAATCCCATACTTCCGAGTAGCATTGACTCTGATGGCTGGCAACACTTCTCTAACGTTCCCGGTTGTCGCTGGTATGACCCACCCATAGAGAAAGGATTTGAATTTGTCGCTACCGATGACACCCTATTTACGGAAATTCTAGATTTTCCTGTGGGTGAAGACGATTTGTTTACGGTTATGGTTGACGACCTAATTCTGGGAGAGTTTAGTCCTGGAGATAGAGTGAATTTTCTTTCCTTACTCGGTTCGGGTGTTTCCCGGTTTAAAGTAACTGATATTGATTATTTCATCGGCAATACAGAAGAAACCTATTTTCCGATTCAACTGGCATTTGATAAAAATGTGGGCAGTTTTAAGATGCGTCCGATAGTGACTGAAGAAGAAACGAAAAAGCAGAAAGTCCCAGAATCCAATTCGGTTTGGGGTTTAATCGGTTTGGGTGCTTTTGGAGTCTGGAAATTTATGGGTTTGAGGAATCGGAAGTAGTTAGAGTTGAAGTCAGAAGTTATCTCAAATCCGAATAATTAGTTACAGTATGTCATTGCGAAGGTCGCGCCAGTAGAATGAAGTAATCTCGATTGTCTCCCAATCTTGGCGATTGCTTCCCT
>DDLS01000209.1 GCA_002340255.1 Cyanobacteria bacterium UBA2566 | reverse complement strand
GCCCTAGCGCTCAAACGGTAGTGGCAGATATCAATTGGGATTTATTTAAGCAACTCTATGAGCTAGGAGGAAAAGGATCATTTTTGACCCAAATCTCCCTAGATTCAGAAGCAACAGAGGTCAAAAATACGAGCGCGGAATTTTTAGGAGAACTAGCATTAGTTCCAGAAAAGAAACGCTATCAGCGGATGGTTGATTACCTTCAAATTAAAATTGGTGAATTACTAAGATTTTCTCCATCCCAACTTCCCAATACACAATCAGGATTCTTTGATATGGGTATGGATTCACTGATGGCAGTTGAACTGAGAAGTATTTTGAGTCATAGTCTGGGAAGTTCAATTAGTGCGGCTACATTATTTGAGGCTTCCAATATTCAAAACTTGGCTAAATACCTAATCAATGAGCTGTTCCCAGATCGGCAAAACACAATAACAGAGAGAAGTGAGAAGAAAAATATACAGCCTCTAAACATAGTTGAATCTCAAGAAACTCAATCAGAAACTGAAATTGAGGACACAATAGCACAAGAGTTAAAAGAGATTTTCACTATTCTAGATGAAGGGAACTAATTAAAATGAACAAAAATCCTCAAACAACTGAACAAAAGTTCTCATCTAAACAAGTCCTAAAAGCTCTCCAAGAAATGCGGAGTAGGCTAGATGCCGTAAACAAAGCCCAAACGGAACCGATCGCAATTGTTGGGATGGCCTGTCGATTTCCTGGAGGAGCTAACGACCCATCAACATACTTGAACATATTGCATAATGGTATAGATGCCATTACACCCGTTCCTCCTGAGCGTTGGAATGTGAATGCTTATTATGATTCCGACCCCGAAGTTTCAGGGAAAGCCTATACTAAGGAAGGTGGTTTTATTGAGCAAGTCGACCAATTTGACCCTTTATTTTTTGGCATTGCTCCTAAAGAGGCAGTTATTTTAGATCCTCAATATAGACTACTCTTAGAAGTAACGTGGGAAGCATTAGAAAATGCTGGACAAATATGGGAGAACCTTAAGAATAGCCAGACCAGTGTGTTCATAGGAATCTCTACAGATGACTATTCTGCTGTAAGTCTAATGAACCAAAATCAAATTGGCAATAATACAAGTGTTGGCAATAATAGGAGTGTTGGTGTAGGTCGTATTTCTCATCTCTTGGGTTTGCAGGGGGCTAATATACAGGTCGATACAGCTTGTTCGAGTTCTTTAGTTGCGACCCATCTGGCTTGTCAGAACTTACGTTTAGGAGAATCCAACTTAGCCTTAGTCGGTGGAGTCAATTTAATATTATCACCCATCAGTACCATTGGTCGTTGCGAACTGAAAGCCTTATCTCCAGATGGTCGTTGCAAAACTTTTGATGCTGCTGCTAATGGTTATGGTCAAGGAGAAGGATGTGGTGTCCTAGTTTTAAAACGTTTGTCCGATGCTATTTCTGATGGAGACTCCATCTTAGCCCTTATTCGAGGTTCTGCTGTTAATCACGATGGGCCAAGTAGTGGGATGACCGTTCCT
Organism: Cyanobacteria bacterium UBA2566; assembly: GCA_002340255.1. Taxonomy (GTDB): domain Bacteria; phylum Cyanobacteriota; class Cyanobacteriia; order Cyanobacteriales; family Desertifilaceae; genus Roseofilum. The sequence goes on along the minus strand of DDLS01000209.1, from coordinate 70,918 downwards.
AATAAAATGGCTCAGAAACAGGTGATTCAACAAGCATTAGCAAATGCAAAGTTAGAACCTCATCAAATTAGCTATTTGGAGGCTCACGGTACAGGAACGTCTTTAGGAGACCCCATTGAGATAGAAGCTCTGGCAGAAGTATACGGCAAAAACCGTTCAGCAGATTCCCCTCTAATTGTGGGATCAGTCAAGACGAATATTGGGCATTTGGAAGCAGCAGCCGGTGTCTCATCGTTGATGAAGGTGATTTTAGCCCTTCAGCATCAGGAAATTCCGCCTCATTTGCATTTAAAAGAACCGAATCCCCATGTAGATTGGGATAAATTACCCATAAAAATTCCGACTTCATTAATGTCGTGGTCTGATGAGGCAAAACCCAGAATAGCAGGAGTGAGTTCCTTTGGCATGGGTGGAACGAATGCTCATGTAATTATAGAAGAAGCACCTTCTCAAGTCAAAACTCAAAATGTTATTGAACGTCCAATTCATCTATTAACTCTCTCAGCTAAAACAGAAAAGGCTCTAGATGATTTAGTCAATAGCTATCAAAGTTATCTAGAAACTAATCCTGATGTAGTACTAGCAGATGTATGTTATACCGCCTCTACAGGCAGAGCGCATTTTAATTATCGACTAGGGGTTATTGCTTCTGAGCTGACGGAATTAAGAGTGAAATTGCTGGGGTGGAAAACTCAGAAACAATTAGTAGGAGTATTTTCAGGACAACCCAATAGTGAAGAACCCAAAATAGCATTCCTATTTACAGGTCAAGGTTCCCAGTATGTGAATATGGGAAGGCAACTATACGAACAAGCACCGACTTTCCGTCAAGCTTTAGAGGAATGCGATCGAATTTTACAACCGTATCTAGAAGTCCCTCTATTAGACATTATCTACCCTAAAGAAACGAAACCATCAAGTTCTGATCTATTAGACCAAACCGCTTATACCCAACCCGCTCTATTTGCCATAGAATACGCCCTCTGCAAATTATGGGAATCATGGGGAGTCCAACCCGATGTAGTTATGGGTCATAGTGTAGGAGAATATGTAGCAGCAACAGTAGCAGGAGCATTTAGCCTAGAAGATGGTCTCAAACTCATAGCTATGCGAGGACAGTTGATGCAACAGTTGCCATCTGGTGGCCAGATGGTATCAGTAATGGCATCAGAATCTCAGGTAACAGAAGCCATACAAGCAGATAATTCCCAAGTAACAATAGCAGCAGTTAACGGGCCAGAAAGTACAGTCATTTCAGGTGAGAGTGCAGCCATAGCTAAGATTTGTAGTGTCTTTGAAGGAGTTGGAATCAAGACAAAGCAACTACAAGTCTCCCATGCTTTCCATTCCCCATTGATGGAACCGATGTTAACAGAATTTGAAGCAGTAGCGAAAGAAATCAGCTATAACCCACCCAAAATACCACTGATATCAAACGTAACGGGTACTGAAGTAGGAACAGAAATAACCACGGCTCAGTATTGGGTAGCTCATGTGCGTCAACCGGTAAGATTTGCCCAAAGTATGAAAACGCTAGAGGAGCAAGGATATGAAGCGTTTCTGGAAATCGGCCCTAAACCGATATTGTTAGGAATGGGAAGGCAATGCGTAACAGAAGATGTAGGAGAATGGTTGCCATCATTGCGTCCAGGAATAGATGAATGGCAACAAATACTATCAAGCTTAGGACAGTTGTATGTAAAAGGAGCAAGAATAGATTGGTCAGGATTTGACTCAGACTATAGTCGTCAGAAAGTGGTATTGCCGACTTATCCATTCCAACGAGAAAGATGTTGGATAGAAACCAACAATAATTTCAACTTTTGGTATAAACAACAATTGTCAATCGACAAAACCATCCATCCACTATTAGGTCAAAAGCTAAATTGTGCAAGCGAACAACAAATATTTGCATCACAAATAGGAGAAAAATCTCCCAACTATCTGAGCCACCACCGAATATTTAATCAAGTCATATTCCCTGCAACAGGCTACCTAGAAATAGCACAATCAGCAGGAAAGTACCAATTTAAAACATCCAATATAATAATAGAAGACCTAAGCATTAGTAAGGGATGGGTTATACCAGCAGGAGAATTGACAAATGGCCAAACCATCCTCACTCCATTAGAAAACCAAAGCTATCAATTTCAAATTTTTTCTCAACAACAACAAAACCAAGAGGAACAGCAGTGGATACTCCATGCGACAGGAAAAATCCGAACTGCCCAAACAGATACAACTCAAACCAAAGTAGATCTAGAAAAATACAAAGCCGAGTGTAGTCAACTAATAGAAGTCAAGCAACATTATCAACAATGTAGGGAATTCGGGATTGATTATGGCAGCAGTTTCCAAGGTATCTGCGAGTTATGGTCTGGTGAAAACAAAGCATTGGCTCAGATTAAGTTACCTGAAGAATTAATAGCACAAACAATAGATTATCGCTTCCATCCCGCATTATTAGATGCAGCTTTGCAGTTAATCGGTCATATATGGCCAGAAGTAGACAGCGATAAAACTTATCTGACAGTAGGTGTAGAGGAGTTCAAAGTATATCGTAGTCCAGGGCTTTCTCTGTATGCTCACGCATCGGTTCTCACACCTGTAGTGGAAAGTAAAAAAAGTTTAACTGCTCAAGTGACGCTAGTAAGTCCAGAAGGGGAAATAATTGCCACAGTCAAAGGCTTACAAGTAAAAGTAGCCAATAAACAGACTTTACTAGGCACAGAAGGAGAATCAATCACCAATTGGTTGTATGAAGTAGAATGGAGAACTAAAGGTCTTTTAGGCCGGTTGTTACCTCCTGACTTTTTGCTTGCTCCTGTAGAAGTTTCCCAAAAATTAACTCCCAACCTACAAGAATTAGTCACCCAGATAGATAATGCTTCTACCTCAGAAATACAAAGGAAGGTAGAAGCATTAAGTGTAGATTATATCGTGCAAGCCTTGCTATCAATGGGTTGGTCATATAAACCAACAGAGAGCTTCAACTTAGAGGCAGCAGTCCAACGTTTAGGTATAGTTCCGAGTCAGCGACGATTATTCGAGCGTTTGCTACAAATCCTAGCAGAAGTAGGAATACTCCAGCCGAATCAACAACAGTGGGAGGTACAACAAACCTTAGAGAGAGTTGACCCGACCCAAAAAAGCCAAAGTTTACTGAATCAATATCCAGAAGAAGTAGCTGGATTAACTCTATTAGACCGTTGTGCATCTCAACTAGCGATCGCACTACGAGGAGCAATAGATCCGGTAGAACTGGTGTTCCCTCAAGGGGATTTGACCACAGCAACCCAATTCTATCAAGAGTCACAAGTAACGAAGGTGATGAATACGATAGTGCAAAAAACTATCACTCAAGCCATTGAGAAGTTACCACCGAGCCGAGGTATACGGTTATTGGAAATCGGAGCAGGAACAGGAGGGACTACAAGTTATATTTTGCCCCATCTCAATCCTAACCAAACGGAATATATATTCACGGATATTGGGGCTTTATTCACCAGTAAAGCTCAAGAGCAATTCAAGGATTATCGATTCATCAGCTATCAAACTTTAGATATTGAGGTAGACCCAACCAGCCAAGGATTTACACCTCATCAGTATGATGTCATTATTGCGGCTAATGTCCTTCATGCTACCACGAGTATGAAGCAGACCTTATCCCATGTGCGACAACTGTTAGCACCAGGGGGAATGTTGGTCTTGTATGAAACAACAACACGATCTCGATTTTCGGATTTAATCTTTGGACTATTAGAAGGATGGTGGAAGTTCACTGATTATGACTTGCGATCCGACTACCCTCTATTGAGTCGCCAGCAGTGGAAAAAGGTTTTGAGTGAAACCGGTTTTACTCAAGTCGTTACTCTACCAGAAGTTGAGAGCATGGCAGAAGTATTTGCTCAACAAGGGGTGATTGTCGCCCAAGCAGATCCAACAAACACAGAGCCAACTTCATTGGCACCAAAGGGCTGGTTGATACTAGCAGACCAACAAGGAATTGCTCAACAGGTGGCTAGTCAACTCCACGAAGCAGGAGAGGTTTGTACGTTAGTATTTGCAGGAGAGAATTACCAACAGCTTGACCCGGAAGAATTTACCATTAATCCTCATAATCCAGAAGAATTTGAGCAACTGATAGAAGCTGTTGCGACCCAATCCCCCTCGTTATCGGGAGTCGTACAATGTTGGACAACCGAAGCAGGAGTCGATAAAAATCTGAGCGTTGAGGAATTAGAAAATTTATCGCAGCTCGGGTGTGGTACGACCTTATCTTTGGTACAAGCCTTAGTCAAAGTCAAATTATCTCGATCGCCCCGGTTATGGTTAGTGACCAATGGTTCTCAACCCGTACCGTCCAATAATCCAGTCATACCAGGAGTAGCCCAATCTTCACTGTGGGGTATGGGAAAAGTGATTCGCTTAGAATATCCCGATCTAAAGTGTGTGTGCATAGATTTAGACCCACAGCAGACAATAGAAACTCAAGCTGAGGCACTATTCCAGGAAATCTGGTCGGAGGATACGGAAGACCAGGTAGCATGGCGCGCAGGTGAGCGTTATGCGCCTCGATTGGTGGCTAGTCGTCGTCAGCAAACTGATGCTACTATTCAAAAGCCTTTATGTTTCCATCAGAATGCTACCTATTTGATTACAGAAGGTATAGGAGATGTAGGTTTATTGGTGGCTCGTTGGATGGTAGAGAAAAGAGCAAAGCATTTGGTGTTGCTGGGATGCGGTTCACTAGATGATGCTAACCGTCAAAAAATAACGGAGTTAGAAAGGGCTGGAGTTTCTGTAGTACTGGAGAAAGCTGATGTGTCTGATGTCGAATCAATGAGCAGAGTGCTGCACAAAATTGAGCAGTCAAACAGACCACTAACAGGAGTAATCCATTCGGCTGAACTGTTGTCGGATGACGTTCTACAACACCAGAGTGAATCCAGCTTTAAGCAAGTGATGGCATCCAAAGTCAAAGGTGCTTGGCATTTGCATCAATTGACTCAAAACCAACAGTTGGACTTTTTTATATTGTTTTCTTCCGTTGCATCGTTGTTGGGTTCACCAGGTCAAGGAAATCAGGCTGTAGCCAGTGGATTTCTTGATGGTTTAGCCCATTATCGCCGTGCGATGGGATTACCAGGATTAAGCATTCATTGGGGTTCTTTTGCTCAAGTGGAAGAGGTGGAAGAACCCGGTTTGGAAGTCAATCTACAGAAGCAGGGAATGGGTGTGATATCTCCCACTCAGGTTCTAGAGTCGCTAGAGCTACTGATGAGTGGTAGTGGTTCGGAGATAGAAGTAGGAGTGCTACCGATTGAGTGGTCAGCTTGGCAGGAAAGAGTAGCCCAATGGCCTTTTTTGGCAGATTGGCAGGAAACCAACCCAACAACTTCTGAAGTATCTCAGTCAGAGTTTCTGTTAAAGTTGAAGGCAACCGCACCTAACGAACGTCGCTCGTTATTAGTCGCTCATGTGCGCCGTCAATTTGCTCTAGTGTTAGGGATAAATCATCCTGAATCTATTTCATTAGAGACTGGATTTTTTGATTTAGGTATGGATTCTTTGACTTCTGTTGAATTAAGGAATAAGTTGCAGACCAGTTTAGAGTGTTCACTGCCGTCTTCTCTAGCTTTTGATTATCCGAATCTTCAGGCACTAACCGACCATCTGGAAGAGACAATAATTTTACCATTAGATGAGGCAGGATCGCAATCTGAAACCCCATTAGACAAAAATCAGAATCACTTGGAGCTAGAAACTTCAGAAAATATGCTGGCTGAAATTAATCATCTTTCTGAAGATGAAATTGATATGGCGGTTGAGGAAGCGATTGGTGAACTCGATCAACTTTTATAGTAAATCAGATAAAGTTGCTTACTTTTAATTAATAGTATTAGGAGAAATAAAGATGGAACTTAACGCATCCCAAAAGCTCTCAAATGAGCAGCGTCTACTGCTAAAACTTAAACAAGCAACTGCAAAAATACAAGAAATTAGAGCAGCCGCTACAGAGCCAATAGCCATTATTGGCATGAGTTGTCGGTTCCCTGGAGGTGCATCTACTCCAGAAGCCTTCTGGGATATTTTACAAAATGGAGTAGATGCGATCGCGGAAGTCCCAAAAGACCGATGGCATCTTGATGATTATTACGACCCAGACCCAGACGCTCCTGGCAAAATGTCTACTTGTCATGGAGGGTTTATCGATCGAGTACAAGAATTTGATGCCAACTTCTTTGGTATTTCTCCTAAAGAAACTATCCATCTAGACCCTCAACATAGATTACTCTTAGAAGTCAGTTGGGAAGCTCTAGAGTATTCAGGAGAGAATCCGCAACAACTTAAAGGGAGTCAAACCGGTGTATTTGTTGGTATTTGTAGCAGTGATTATAGCCACCGTATATTGAGTCATGGTCTAGAACAAATTGATGCTTACATAAGTTCGGGCAATTCTCACAGTACAGCATCAGGGCGAATTTCCTATATTCTGGGGCTAGTTGGGCCTAACTTAGTCGTAGACACTGCCTGTTCCTCTTCATTAGTTAGTATCCATTTAGCTTGTTCGAGTTTAAGGAATCAAGAGTGCAATCTAGCTCTAGCAGGAGGGGTAAATCTATTACTATCTCCAGAGGTTAGCATCGCCCTGTCTCAGGGTCGTATGCTATCGGTGGATGGTCGGTGCAAGACCTTTGATGCTTCAGCCAATGGTTATGTGCGTGGAGATGGATGTGGGATTGTTGTATTAAAGCGCCTCAGTGATGCAGTGGCCAATCGGGATAATATTCTGGCAGTAATTCGTGGAACTGCTATGAATCAAGACGGACCGAGTAGTGGCTTGACAGTACCTAATGGTCCATCTCAAGTTGCTGTTATCCGTCAAGCTTTGGCCAATGGAGGAGTAGACCCAGCAGAGGTTAGTTATATTGAAGCTCATGGTACAGGAACTTCTTTAGGAGATCCTATGGAAGTGGAAGCTTTAGGAGCGGTATTTGGCAAAACCCACTCTCAAGAGCACCCTTTAATCCTGGGTTCAGCTAAAACGAATATTGGTCATACTGAAGGAGCAGCAGGAGTTGCAGGCTTGATGAAATTAGTCCTGCAACTGCAACATCAACAAATCGCACCATCTCTACATTTTAATCAACCTAATCCTTATATTAATTGGTCTCAATTACCCGTAAAAGTTTCAACTCAACTCACCCCTTGGGAAACCAATGGAAAAACTCGTATAGCAGGAGTAAGTGCCTTTGGTTTTAGCGGAACGAATACTCATATAATCTTAGAAGAAGCACCAAGAGAAGATAATAGGCAACAGGTAACTGGCAACAGTGAAAATGATTTAGAACGGGAAGCTCATCTATTAACTCTCTCCGCCAAAACTAAAACTGCTCTTAGTGATTTAGTCAATAATTATCAAAATCATATAACTATTTATCCGGAATTAGAGGTGGCTGATATCTGCTATACCGCTAATATAGGACGTGCCCACTTCCACCACAGACTAGCAATCCTGGCACATAACCAATCAGAATTAGTGGAGAAATTCCGACAGTACAAAGATGGAGAAGAAGTCCCCGGAATTTACTCGGGAGAACTGATTAATAATACCACGATCCCCCAAGTCGCCTTCCTTTTCACAGGACAAGGTTCTCAATATGTGAATATGGGAAGGCAGTTGTATCAAACAGCCCTCCCTTTTCGTGAAGCAATTCACCAATGTGAAGACATTCTGAGTTGTGTCGAAAACTTCCAGGACACTTCATTACGAGACCTTCTCTATCCAGAAAATATAGATGAGTCGAATGCATTCCGACTAGACCAAACAGCCTATACCCAGCCTGCTTTATTTGCTATAGAATACGCTTTGTATCAACTGTGGCAATCCTGGGGAATTAAACCGGATGTCGTCATGGGTCATAGTGTGGGTGAATATGTAGCCGCAACGGTAGCGGGAGTATTTAGTTTAGAGGATGGTTTGAAATTAATTGCTGCCCGGGGAAGGTTGATGCAAAAATTACCAACTGGCGGGGAGATGGTTTCAGTAATGGCATCAGAGTCGGTGGTGAAAGCGGCGATCGCTGCCCATCCAGAACTATCGATAGCAGCTATCAACGGACCAGAAAGTATCGTTATTTCGGGTGACTCTATGGCCATCAAAGCCATTGTCAGCAGCCTAGAATCAGCCGGAATCAAAACCAAACAACTGCAAGTCTCCCATGCCTTCCATTCATCATTGATGGAACCGATGTTGGCAGAATTTGAAGCGATCGCCAATCAACTGACCTACCATCAACCCACGATACCAGTAATCTCTAACCTTACAGGAACCAAAGCAGACAACGCGATTGTCTCCGCACAATATTGGGTAAATCACGTCCGCCAACCCGTAAGGTTTGATCGAGGAATGAAGGAGTTAAACCAACAAGGCTTTACAACTTTCCTAGAAATTGGCCCCAAACCAATTTTGTTGGGAATGGGAAGACAATGTTTACCCGAAGAGGTAGGTGTGTGGCTACCATCGTTGCGTCCAGGAGTGGATGAATGGCAACAGATGCTTTCAAGTTTAGGAAAGTTGTATGTACAGGGAGCCAAAGTAGATTGGTTAGGATTTGACCAAAACTATAACCGGGAGAAAGTAGTTTTGCCGACCTATCCATTCCAAAGAGAAAAATACTGGATAGAAAGCAATAATAAATACCAGCCAAGCCTGCGTTTATCGACAACACAATATTGGCACCCATTACTAGGAGAAAAGCTAGAACTAGCAGGAATAGAAGATCAACATCGTTTTCAATCCTACCTAGGCGCTCAATCTCCAGACTACTTGAATCACCACCAAGTCTTTGATCGGTCTCTATTTCCGGGTACAGGCTATCTAGAAATGGCAATGGCAGTGGGAAGAAATCTCTTCAGCTCCCAAGAACAAGTCGTCGTTTCTGATGTGGCGATCGCGCAAGGGTTGATCCTACCAGAAACAGAACTTAAGAAGGTACAGACAGTCGTCAGTCTTTTAGACAATAATAGTTACAAGTTTGAAATATTTAGTGCATCAGAAGCTGGGAATCAACAGGTGCGACAATGGAAATTGCACAGTGAAGGAACAATATATCCCCAATCCATTGCTAAAAGTCCAGCTAAAATTGACCTCGAACAATACAAAAGAGACTGTAGTCAAGCCATAGAAGTTCAAGAACATTATCAACTCTGTGGCTCAACAGGTCTAAAACACGGGAGAAGTTTCCAAGGACTCAAACAGTTGTGGAAAGGTGAAGGTAAAGCCCTCGCAGAAATAGCCTTACCGGAGGAGTTAATAGGAGAGGTAACAGACTATCAGATACATCCAGCCTTATTAGATGTAGCGATACAAATCACGGGTCATGCTCTGGGCAAAATAGAAACAGGCGATAAAACCTATCTACCAGTAGGGATAGAGAAATTGAAGCTGTATCGTCAGGCAATAAGTCAAGCATGGGCGATCGCCGAAATACCAGAAAACAGCTTAACAGCCGATATTTTCCTCGTAGATAACCAGGGAACTGTGGTAGCCGAGCTGGAGGGATTAAGGATAATGGTTACAACAACCGATACCCTCCTCAAAAGTCTGCAACCAGATATCAGCCATTGGTATTATCAAATCAACTGGCAAGCCCAAGCCCTATCCTCAACAAACCCATCAACAGCAAGCAGCAAATGGTTAGTCTTGACAGAAGAGACTCAACTACTAGAAACACTCCAACACAAAGGTCATGAGTCCATCAGAGTATCACCAGGACAGACCTATAAGCAGCTAAGTCTACAACACTATCAAATCAATCCCACCAGCGAAGAGCAATTCCAGCAACTGCTAGAGGAAAATCCAGGGATTACAGGCGTTGTGCATTTGTGGGGAGTGCAGCCATCAGCAAACAAAGATAACTTAGAATTAGAGAAAATCCAAGAAAATAGCTGCGCCGCAGCACTGCATTTGGTGCAAGCAATCCTCAAGAGCAAAGACAAAACCATGCCACAGCTATGGTTAGTAACTCAAGGAACCCAGAGTGTCAAAACAGACTCCGAAGTCATTAACCCTGAGTATAGAAGTTTATGGGGACTAGGAGGGGTAATTGCCCAAGAACACTTAGAGTTAAGGTGTAAACGGTTCGACTGTGACCCAGAAGCAAGTATTAATGAAAACTTAGACTCCCTAGTCCATGAACTATTATCAGAAGATGTAGAAGAGCAAATAGCAATACGTCAAGGAAGTCGCTATGTCGCCAGACTCGAACAAAAACCACAGCAACAATCAATAAATTCGCCAGGGCAACCGGTGCAATTAAAACTGGCAGAATACGGAGTGATAGACAACCTCAGTTGGCAGCCAATGCAGCGTCGTCTTCCTGAAGCCAACGAAGTAGAAATTGAGGTAGCGGCAGTAGGACTAAACTTCCGAGATGTGCTTAATGCCCTGGGATTACTCCAAGATTACTATGCCGAACATCTGGGCATTACCAGTTCCAAACAACTCACCTTTGGCTTGGAATGTACAGGAACAATCTCTGCTGTCGGAGCAGAAGTCTCACAATGGCAAGTAGGAGACGAAGTCATCACAAATATGGTTCACGATGGCTTCAGCAGCTTCACCATTACCCTAGCTGAATATCTCATCCCCAAGCCGAAACCCATGAGTTTCAGCGAAGCAGCCACCTTGCCAGTAACATTTTCTACGGCTTACTACGCATTGGAGAAGTTAGCCAAAATTCAACCTGGAGAGCGAGTATTAATTCATGCGGCAGCCGGAGGAGTAGGGCAAGCCGCAGTACAAATAGCTCAACGGGCAGGAGCCGAAATTTTTGCCACAGCTAGTCCGCCCAAATGGGAGTTTCTCAAGTCCCTAGGCATCAAACATATTATGAACTCCCGCACCCTAGATTTTGCGGACCAAGTTATGGAGCTTACTGGAGGAGGGGGAGTAGATATAGTCCTCAATAGCCTCAACGGAGAGTACATTCCCAAGAATTTGGAAATATTAGCCCCTCAAGGAAGATTTGTGGAAATCGGAAAAATTGGGATTTGGGAGCAGCAGCAAGTCAAAGAAAAACGACCAGATATCAGCTATTTCCCCTTTGATTTAGGCGAAGTATTCCGACAACAACCCAAGGTAGTCACTCAGTTGTCAGAAGAAGTAATCCACAGATCGAGCAAAGGAGAACTTGTTGCCCTACCTCACAAGGTATTTGCCAGTACACAAATTACAGAAGCCTTCCGGTATATGCAACAAGCTAAGAACATCGGCAAGATAGTCGTGCAGATGCCACAAATTTCTATCGAGCCAAAGTCCATCCAACCAGAAGCAAGTTATTTGATTACAGGAGGATTAGGAGCATTAGGATTGGAAGTAGCCCAATGGTTGGTAAAACAAGGAGCCAAGCATCTTGTCTTGAGCAGCCGTCGCGCTCCCAGTGAAACCGCACAACAAATCATAGGCAACTTACAAACAGATGGAGCTTCTGTGGATATCTTATTAGGGGATATTTCCCGTCAAGAAGATGTCGCCAAAACTTTAGAGGCAATATCAACATCATTCCCCCCACTCAAAGGAGTGATTCATGCCGCTGGAGTATTGGATGATGGCGTACTACAACAGATGAGTTGGGAACGCTTCACCAAAGTGATGGCACCCAAGGTTCAAGGAACTTGGAATTTGCATCAATTCACCAAAGACTTACCCTTAGATTTCTTTGTCTGTTTTTCCTCTGTAGCTTCGATTTTGGGAGGACCTGGACAGGGAAATTATGCTGCGGCCAATTCTTTTATGGATGGATTAGCTCACTATCGTCGGGGTCTGGGATTACCAGGGTTAAGTATCAACTGGGGAGCTTGGGGATCGGTAGGAATGGCAGCTCGTTTAGATAGTCTCAATCAAAAGCGGCTCGATAGTAGTGGGGTAATTGCTATAGAACCAGAACGGGGAATGCAGGCATTAGGTTCATTGCTCTCCAGCTCTTCAAGTCAAGTTATAGTGTGGCCGATTAATTGGTCAAAATTTGTCAAGCAGCTCCCTGGTGGGCGAAAGATATCATTCCTAGAGAATTTGATTTCAAGTGAGCCATCATTAACCCAAAATTCAGCATTTAGGGAACAACTCGAATCAGTACCCGTTTCAGAACGTCAGGAATTATTGGCGAATCAGATCCGCTCTTTGATCGCAAAAACATTGGGCTGGAAAGATCCGCAACAAATAGGAATTCGTCAACCTTTATTTGACTTAGGATTAGATTCCCTGATGACAGTGGAATTGAAAAACAGATTGGAGTCAAGTTTACAGACAAATTTGAGTTCTAAATTGTTATTTGACTATCCGACTGTTGAGGCATTAGTAGAGCATTTAGCCAATGTAATTCCTCTGGAATTTTCTGTTACAAATAGCTCAGATAAATCCAGTCATGAATTGCCTACTGAAGAAATTGATTTTAATGCAGAAGCAACCTTAGACCCGACCATTATTGTTAATACTACAGTAGCCCGAAATATTATTGAACCTCAGAATATTTTCTTGACCGGAGCAACCGGTTTTATTGGAGCTTATTTGCTTGATGAGTTATTGCAAAAAACTTCAGCAAATATATATTGCCTAATTCGGGCTAATGATCGGGATTTAGCTAAACAGAAACTCAAAGATAAACTGGAATCTTATTGGCTCTGGGATGAAGAGAAATTTAGCTCCAGAGTTATCCCTGTAGTAGGAGATTTATCTAGCAAGTTTTTCGCATTATCAACGGAAGAATTCAAGTTTCTTGCCAACCAGATTGATATTATTTATCATAGTGGAGCTTGGACTAATCATCTTTATCCTTACACTATACTCAAACCAACTAATGTTTTAGGAACTCAAGAAGTTTTGAGATTAGCTAGTCAAATTCATGTAAAACCCGTTCATTTTCTATCTAGTTATGTAACGTTATTGTCATCTAGTAATAATGAAAGTGAGGAAGTTAATAATCTGACAACTGGTTACTCCCAAAGTAAATGGGTAGCGGAAAAATTAGTAGCCACAGGGAGGGAGATAGGGATTCCTACGTCTATATATCGGTTAGCAACAATAACATCAGATGCTAATACTGGTGCTAGCAGGATTGATGATAGAATTTGTCGCTATGTTATGGGTTGTATTGAATTAGGAATGGTGCCCATTTTAGGAAGTAAGTTAGGAGAGAACTGGGTTCCTATAAATGAAACAAGTCAAGCAATTGTTTACTTGTCTCAGCAAGAGACCTCCTTGGGCAAAACATTTAATATAGTCAATCCTAAATCCACATCTTGGAATCATATATTTGATTTAATTTGCTCTTTGGTTCCCTCCGTGAAAAAAGTTTCATCAACTGATTGGGAGATGGCTTTATCAAATCATCCTGATAATCCGCTCTATCCTTACTTTTTTGGTGTGCAGTCTGGAGTGGAAAAATTAACAGAAAAAGAGGCGGGTATACTTTCAGGCGTTACTATTGACGATCGCGATACTCAGAATGGGTTGCTCGGCAGTGAAATTACTTTTAGCAGTATAGACAAGGCATACATAGAAACAATGCTTTCATATTTGAACAAAAGTGGCTTCATCAACTCATCTTCCTAGAGCTAACTCAGAAATGAAAACAAGCAACCTTCGGAGAAATGAGCTTGTTTTTGAATTTTGATAACCTATCTAGGATTGCTATATGATATAATATCAGTGACTATTCAATCATATCAAGTCCGTTAGATCAGTTATTAAGATGTCATTGCGAACGGAACGTAGTGGAGTGAAGCCATTTCATAATCTCGCTAGTCTTGGCGATTGTATCCCTGCGATCGCAATGACAAGTCTTTAACCGGATTTGATATCAGATGTGCATAAGGCATCCTCTAAAAGAAATAATTAAGGAGCAAAAATGACAAATAGTATAGTTTCAAAAGATGCTCTTGTCGGAATGTGGAAACTTATCGAGATGAAATCTATAGATAAGGAAGAAAAAATAATTTATCCCTTCGGCAAAGATCCCGTATCTTATATCATATATACGAAGGAGGGATATGTGTCATTCTCAATCATGATGAGTAATCGCTTGAATCTTGGATTAAGTATACAAAATCTTATGGATCTGGGGTATGGTATAAAATCAAAGGCAAGTATATTGCAGGTAAGTATATTTAAGTATATTAAAGCAATTGTTCGATATTTTCAGTCAGTGCAAAAGTTTGTTTCTTATACAGGTAAATATGAAGTTAAAGATAATAAAGTTATTCACAATATTGAAATTCATGTAGTTCCAGATTTAATTGGTGCAGACTTGGAAAGGATTGTTGAGATTTCAGGAGATACACTTTTCCTGAGTTCATTATATCCGGAGTATACTGTTTACTCTACTTGGGAACGTGTTTCCTAGAACTGACTGGGTGCAAGCAAGTTGAGTCTTTCTCACAAGAAGAAAGACAGTTTGAGTATAAGTGCTACTCTCCCGCCGGCTGGAGGTGTGAAAATGGTAATGAAATGTCAGAGATCGCCCCAAGCAACTCCTCTAGCTGCTGCTAACATCAACTAGACAGGACAGAACACTATCTGCTAAAGTCTCTATTGTCTCCTGGCTAGTTATAGGCTCAGAAAAGGGGAAATGCAAAAACATTTTGCCCTCAAAAGTTGTAACAGCACCGATAAAAATCCCTCCAAATGTGGCCTGTGCTACAGAAAAGCTAATTTCTGAGAGTTCAAATTGACCATAAACTTTGGGAATATTGACTCGACCAACATTGGTAATATTAACTGCTGTATAAGGGGGGATATCTAGGCTGGTGAGTGCTGAATCAACTATCGTCCTAAACATCAATGCTTGATAAAAGCTCTCATTACGCTTTAAGGCAGATTCCTGCTGCTCTCTCACTTCCCGTGCTAATTCCCAGAAGGAGGTATTTGCACTGAAAGTGTGAAATGACGTTATGGCGCTACCTAGTTGACCTAGTTTTTCATTGCCGATCGCAGGCTTCAAATGTCTGCGTAGATCGGCAGAAGACAAACAGGACATAGACTTTTTCTGCCCTGCTCCGATCTTTCTTGCTGCAGCGAATATCAACGCCGCAGACAAAGCAGCATTTACTGTTGTCTTTTCTTGGCGACAACGTAGAATCAGCTCCTCGGTAACCTCAGCATCTAACTGTCTATAAACATTGCCAGTACGGCGTAACTCAACAGGTACAGCCTTTTCAAAACTTAAGCCTTTTGGTCGGTGCCAAATCCTTTTGAACAGAAGTCGCAACAGAAACAACACACTGTTGATATTACCTCTGACACCTTTTGCTGATGGGGGAAATAACTCATCTATAGAGGGAAGTGATGGTAAGCTGGGCGCTGGCTCGACAGGTTCATCAGAAGCAATTTTCGAGCAGTAGGTCAAGATTTCTGAATATAACTCGATACTCGATAAGCCATCAGAGATAGCATGGTTTATTGTAATAATCAGATGGCTGGTCGTGTTTTCGCTTTGCTTATGCCCTTGCACAAGTACAGCTCGCAAGAGAACTTCACTACTCTCAATTTTGGTGTTGAGTTCTTCAAGAACAGTTTCTTGCCATTGTTCCTCGTGCTGCTGATCGACAACTCGCAAAGGAATATTTTTAGCCCCCGTTTCAAAACGGAGATTATCGATGTCACCAACGATCCGAGAATTAAGCCGAGAGTGATGAGTTTGGACAAGAGCGAGTGCCTTTTCAACAATTTCTGCACTTAGGGGACCTAAAATTCGCCCGATAACCACTATATTGGATGAGCTAGTCAAGCGATTTAGTATTTCCATCACTTGTTCAGCTCCACAGAGTTTTCTGTTATCAATCATAAATCTCTCCTCTGGAGTTAGAATCTACTTTGAATAGACTTCTTGCAGAAGTCAGAGGATAGAGAATAAGGATAAGAATACAGGATTACTTTATTGCTATTGATTTTCTATCCACTTATGCAAGAGATCTAATATACCAATTTTGGCAGCAGGGGCGAATAGATATTGCCCCCACTGAGTAGGATGATTTTGTGTAAGTCCTGTCCGTCTAAATTTAGGAAGTATTTAGAGCAATTAATTCCACAACTATTTTCGATATTGAGTATTAATTTTTACTCCCTAATGGTGTCTCACAAAAGTTATTAGTCATTGACCAAAGCCGATAAAGGACTGTCTGACTAATAAAATAGACATTTTCTTCTGCTTCTCCTACAAGGTGGAGGAGATATCCCAGGAAAAGGGGTCTGTTTTCTGGAATTGTTGGGACACCTCACCTACTAAGCTCAGAGCAGTAAGATCTTCAAGGGACATCACCTCTGCACCCTCTTCAAGGTTTAGGTTATTCATCACCACCCAGAAAAGATTCGGACTCTTAGTGTATTCAAAAAAGTAGGCGGGGTTGATGTTATTTTGATCCGCAACAGTTCGCCATTGGGTAGTACCAAGGCTGAAACTAGCCAAGCCAAGTGGATCGGAGACGTTGCGAATGATGCCAAGCGCTGCGGCTAACTCATTGCGCCGATCTTTCTTCACTTTAGTTATCAACTGCTCATTCATTTTATGCAAGTAATAGCTAGCCCGAACGAACCGGTCTGAGGGATTGTTAGTGCCTGGCAGAAATGATCCAGCTCCCACCTGATCCCAATAGGTACTTAGGGCAAGCTGTTGGTCGAAGATCGGGTCATTGGTCAGCACATTGTATTCCTTATCATGATGGATTGTTAGTTCGCCATCAATGTATTCAAAGATTGCTGAATCCCCACTTGGATCTGAGAGCGACAGGTGAAGTGCAAACTCCAGTCCTCCTAGAGCTGCTTGAAGCGGCAGTGGTAAGGGGGAGATAAGCCCCGCCGACACAAGCTGATCAAAAGTAGCTGTGGCTAGTTGGAAGGGTTTGCTTTCTAGTCCTTGGACTGCTTCTTCAACAGTTGCATAATTATCAAGGACATATTGACCCCAACCTCCAAGAGATAAGGTTTTCTCAGTAGGTTCAATATCACCGTAGTCCGTCGCTTCCAAAAAGAGGAGATTGGCAACCAAACCCTTCTCGTTAATACCGTCAACGGTGGCAATGTCATAGCTTGAGGTAATGATGCTGGCATATTTTGAAGTCCATGTGATGGAGTTTGTACCCGCTCCACCATCACGCTTCATGCCTTTTGGAAAGAACCAGAGTTTAGCATCAGGGTCTTGAAACCAATCCATACTACGTGCAGTAATTGGTCCGTTTGAACTACCTTGGTAGACTAACCGGCTACAAGCCTGAGCCGGTGGAACTATTGCCATGGACAAGATAGTAATCAGCACAACAAATATCGTTGCTACCTTCTTGAAGATAAAAATATGCTTCTTCATCATTAAGTGATTCTGATGATAAGATTTTTCTCTTGGAGAATATCATACCTTTAGGGGGGTCGCAATCTATTGAGTATAGTTCCAGATTCGACGAGTTTGACGATCCGTTAAAATCCCTATTTATCTACTAACATCAACCAGACAGGACAAAACTCTGTCTACTAAAGCATCAACACTTAACAGAATATATCGTTATATATCGTTGCTTTTTATATTAATTTCTGCCTGTTCTCTCACCTCCCGTGCTAATTCCCAGAAGGAAGGATAAAACGATGGAAATTGATTGACAGTGTTTATCAATTTATTAAATCCCCTCTATAAATAAGAACTTGGGAAAACTGACTGAGATTATTCTATCTTAACTCTCGGAAAGTGACAGAAGTAGGGGTGAATTTCTGTAGGAGTCAACGGATGTTGACTCCTACAGAAATTGGCTTGTGGAGAACAGAACTTAAGGTAAATTAGTCGCTCCCATTAGGTAGCGATCGCACTCCCGCGCCGCACCGCGACCTTCATTGATCGCCCAAACCACCAAACTTTGACCGCGACGACAATCACCCGCAGCAAAAACACCGGGGATACTGGTGACAAAATCACCATGATCGGCTTTCACATTGCTGCGGCCGTCCCGTTCCAAACCGAGAGCATCTAATAGGGGTTGTTCCGGCCCCAAAAATCCCATGGCTAACAGCACCAGTTGTGCGGGTACAACCTTCTCTGTGCCTTCGATGGGTTGGGGAATAAAGCGCCCTTGCTCATTTTTCGTCCATTCCACCTGCACCGTATGCACGGTCTTCACCTGGCCTTGCTCATCCCCCTCAAATCGGGTCGCCGTGGTGGTATAAACGCGCGGATCGTCTCCAAACACCGCTGCTGCCTCTTCTTGACCGTAGTCCATGCGGTAAATTTTCGGCCACTCCGGCCAGGGATTATTGGCAGCTCGGCTCTCTGGCGGTTTGGGCATAATTTCTAACTGGGTGACACTCTTGCAGCCATGGCGCATCGAAGTCCCCACACAGTCTGTCCCGGTATCGCCCCCACCGATAATAATCACATCCTTACCGGCTGCAGAAATATAATCCTCCGTGGGATTTCCGTCGAGTACCGTGCGGGTATTGCCAGTTAAAAACTCCATGGCAAAATGAATGCCCTTGAGATCCCGCCCTTCAATTTCTAAATTGCGCGGTTTCGTCGCTCCCGTACACAACACCACCGCATCAAAGTCATTGAGCAGGTTTTCTACCGGCAGATCCTTACCAATTTCCGTATTGCAAACAAATGTCACCCCTTCCGCTTGCAACACATCCAAGCGGCGCAACACTACCTCTTTTTTATCCAACTTCATATTGGGGATACCATACATTAACAATCCCCCTGGCCGATCTTCCCGTTCGTAGACCGTTACCCAATGACCAGCATGGTTGAGTTGGGATGCTGCGGCTAAACCAGCCGGTCCGGAACCGACAACAGCCACTTTTTTCCCCGTTCGTTGTGGGGGCAGAGTGGGAGCGATCCAGCCTTCATCCCAGCCTTTTTCAGCGATGGAATATTCAATATTCTTAATCGTTACTGGAGGGTTGGTAATGCCCAAAACACATGCCCCTTCACAAGGTGCGGGGCAAACCCGGCCGGTGAATTCCGGGAAATTATTCGTCTTGTGCAGGCGATCGAGGGCTTCTTGCCATAATCCCCGATAGACCAGATCGTTCCATTCTGGAATCAAGTTATTAATCGGACAACCGCTTGCCATGCGGCTAATTTCTAATCCCGTATGACAAAAGGGCGTACCACAATCCATACAGCGAGCGCCTTGGGTTTGCAGGCGATCGTCCTCCATATGCAGATGAAATTCATCCCAATTTTCTATACGTTTCTGGGGCGATACCTCTTGCGCTACCTCACGGAGGTACTCCATAAAACCCGTTGCTTTTCCCATAATCCCTCTCTCTACTCTAAATACAAAAAACGCTTCAATAGGAGTGGGGGAGTGGGGAGTAATTTGGACATCTCCCTATCCCCCTATCTCCCCATCTCCCTAACTTCCGCCGATGCGAGCAATGTCGCGGGCATTCTCTTCAAATGCGGCTGACAGGGCATCATCACCGCTTAAGCCATTGGCTAAAGCATTCTGAATATGCTGGAGAACCCGCTTGTAGTCGCGAGGCATCACCTTCACAAACTTCCGGCTCATGGACTCCCAAGATGCCAGCACCAACTCAGCCCGTTTGCTTTCCGTATACTGGCCATGTTTGGTAATCATTTCATGAATCTCGCGGATCTCTTCTGGATCTTCTAGGGTTTCGAGATCCACCATTTCCCGGTTACAACGGGTGGAGAAGTCACCAGTTTCATCTAAAACATAGGCAACACCGCCACTCATTCCAGCAGCAAAGTTGCGTCCGGTTTTGCCCAGAATGACAACTTTACCGCCAGTCATGTATTCACAGGCATGGTCTCCTACAGCTTCAACGACGGCTTGCACGCCGGAGTTGCGGACGCAGAACCGCTCGCCCGCCATTCCCCGGATATAGGCTTCGCCGCTGGTTGCACCATAGAAGGCCACATTTCCAACGACAATATTATCAGCCGGGACAAAGGTGGAGGATTTATGGGGATAAAGAATCACCTTACCGCCGCTTAAGCCTTTGCCAAAGTAGTCATTGGCATCCCCTTCTAATTCTAGGGTGACTCCTTTGGGCACAAATGCCCCAAAACTTTGACCGGCGCTGCCTTGGAAGTGCAGGTGAATGGTGTCTTCGGGGAGTCCGTCCCAATGGCGTTTAATGATTTCGTTGCCTAGGATTGTACCGACGACGCGGTTGGTATTTTGGATCGGTAGGGTTTTGCGAATGGGGGTGCCATTTTCGATCGCCTCTTTGCACAGATCGAGCAGTACCGTCATATCGAGGGATTTCTCTAATCCATGGTCTTGGGGAATCTGGCAATAGCGCCCCACGTCTTCGCCGACTTCGGGTTGATAGAGAACTTTGGAGAGGTCAATACCTTTGGCTTTCCAATGCTCGACCGCTTTCCTTGGCTCTAGAACATCCGTGCGCCCGATCATTTCGTTGACGGTGCGGAAACCTAGCTCTGCCATGATTTCCCTCAATTCCTGGGCGATAAAGGTCATGAAGTTAACGGTGTATTGGGGGTCGCCATTAAACTTGCTGCGCAGTTCGGGGTTTTGAGTGGCAATACCGACGGGACAGGTGTTTTTATGACAGACCCGCATCATGATACAGCCCAGGCTAACGAGGGGCATTGTGGAGAAGCCATATTCTTCCGCACCGAGGAGGGCGGCGATCGCCAAATCGCGACCGGTTTTCATTTGTCCGTCGGTTTCCACAACGATGCGCGATCGCAGATTATTCAGCACCAAAGTTTGGTGAGTTTCTGCGACACCCAATTCCCAAGGTAGACCTGCATGTTTAATCGAGGTCTGCGGACTTGCTCCTGTTCCCCCGTCAAACCCAGAGATGAGAACCACATCGGCGTGAGCTTTGGCAACTCCAGCGGCGATCGTCCCTACGCCCACTTCTGAAACCAGTTTGACGTTAATTCGCGCTTGGCGATTCGCATTTTTCAAGTCGTGAATTAACTCGGCTAAGTCTTCAATGGAGTAAATATCGTGGTGGGGAGGAGGAGAAATCAAACCTACGCCAGGGGTTGAATGGCGCACTTTGGCAATCCAAGGATATACCTTCCGTCCAGGCAATTGTCCCCCTTCTCCAGGTTTTGCCCCCTGAGCCATTTTGATTTGGATTTCCTTGGCTTGGCTGAGGTACAAACTTGTCACCCCAAAGCGCCCGGAAGCCACCTGTTTAATGGCGCTATTTTTCGAGTCTCCGCGCTCGTTTGTCCAGGTATAGCGCTCCGGATCTTCACCGCCTTCCCCGGTATTGGATTTACCTCCAATCCGATTCATGGCGATCGCCAAACTCTCATGGGTTTCCTTGGAAATCGATCCATAGCTCATCGCTCCGGTTTTAAAGCGTTTCATAATAGCTTCAACCGATTCGACCTCTTCTAGGGGAATTGGATCGCGGGACTTGAACTCCAGCAGATCCCGCAACCGGAAGAACTCTTTCCCCTGTTGATTCATTTTGGCGCTGTATTGTTTGTACAGCTCGTAGTCCCCTTCTTGAGTTGCCCGCTGCAACAGATGAATCGTTTCCGGAGACAAAAGGTGAGCTTCTCCATCTTTGCGCCATTGATATTCGCCCCCCGCGTCTAAAGTGGGGATTTCGCTGAAGAACCCTTGATGGTGACGGGCGATCGCCTCCTGAGCGATCGCCTCCACGCCAATCCCTTCCAAGCGCGACGCTGTCCAAGTGAAATACTTGTTAATCACCTCAGAACTTAAGCCAATACTCTCAAAAATCTGCGCTCCACGATAGCTCTGAATCGTAGAAATCCCAATTTTGGAACCAATCTTAATGACCCCTTTTGTGACCGCCTTAATGTAGTTCTTGCAGGCTTTTTCATAATCCATCGGTGGTATATTGTTCTGCTCGATCATCGAGCCGATGGTTTCAAAGGCCAAATAGGGATTAATCGCCCCACACCCATAGCCAATCAGAACGGCAAAGTGATGGACTTCGCGGGGTTCTCCAGATTCCAGGATAATGCCCACACGGGTACGGGTTCCGGCGCGGATCAGATGGTGATGAAGTCCCGAAACAGCCAACAGAGCCGGAATGGGGGCGCGATCGCCATCGAGATCTCGGTCAGAGAGGATAATTAGGTTAATCCCCTCGGCGATCGCCTCATCTGCCTTGGCAAATATACCTTCTAATGTGCCCTCTAGTCCTTCTACCCCAGTTTTGGGGTCAAAGAGAATTGGCAGCATTAGGGAACGAAAACCCTCGGTTTTACCTTCACTGAGCTGCTTCAGTTTCGCCAACTGCGCATTACTCAAAATCGGGGTTGGCAACTGGATCAGATGACAGCTTTCTGGTTCAGGCTTGAGTAGGTTACGTTCTGAACCAATGGTCGTGATTGGCGAGGTAATAATCGCTTCCCGAATCGAGTCAATGGGGGGATTCGTAACTTGGGCAAACAGTTGCTTGAAATACTCATAGAGCAATTTTGGCCGGTTGGAGAGTACCGCCAGGGGGGTATCAGTTCCCATCGCTCCCACTGCTTCTACCCCATTTTGGGCCATGGGGGCGATTAGCATCCGTAATTCTTCAAAGGTATAGCCAAACGCCCGTTGCCGCTGAACTAAGGGTGTAGGGGCGGGTTCACCCATATTTGGGTTTTCCAGGGGAGAGCCTAGTGAACCCGTCCCTACAGATGCCGCCCCTACAGACCCTTCTGGCAGATCGGAGAGTTTGACTTGGTATCGATCCAGCCATTCTCGATAAGGATGCTCGCTGGCGATTTGATGTTTAATTTCTTCATCCGCCACAATGCGTCCTTCGTCCATATTCACGAGGAACATACGACCGGGTTCTAAGCGACCTTTTTTGGCTACGTTCTCTGGTTCAACCGGTAGAACGCCAGCTTCTGAGGCCATGATGACTAGGTCGTCTTTGGTGACGTAGTAGCGAGAAGGACGCAGACCATTCCGGTCTAAGACCGCTCCCATCATGGTGCCATCAGTAAAGGCGATGGATGCAGGACCATCCCAGGGTTCCATTAAGGAAGCGTGATATTCGTAGAAGGCTTTGCGCTCATCACTCATGGACTCATGAGCCGCCCAGGGTTCGGGGATCATCATCATCACCGCATGGGGAAGACTTCGCCCAGCCAAGGTCATCAGTTCTAGGGTATTGTCGAAGATCCCGGAGTCACTACCGTCGATGTTGATAATCGGTTGGATGCGGTCTAGATCGGAGCCAAATTCTTGGGAGGATGAGCCAAATAGGGATTGGCGAGCGTGCATCCAGTTAATGTTACCGCGTAGGGTGTTGATTTCGCCGTTATGGGCAACGTAGCGATAGGGGTGCGATCGCTCCCAACTGGGGAAGGTGTTAGTGCTGAACCGGGAATGGACTAAGCCGAGGGCGCTTTCTAAGTCTGGATCGCTTAAGTCCCGAAAGTAGGCTTTTACCTGGGGGGGCATTAACATGCCTTTGTACACTAAGGTACGGCAAGAAATACTGCTGGGATACCAATAGCGATCGATTCCTGGAGTCCGAATAGCTGTATGGGAGCGCTTGCGGATCGCGTAGAGTTTGCGCTCGAAGGCGAGATCTTCAACTATATCTGGATTTCGGGCAATAAACACTTGCTGCATGAAGGGTTCGCTCGCTTGAGCGGTTGCCCCTAAACTGCTGTTATCGGTGGGCACATCCCGCCAGCCGATGACTTTTTGCCCTTCTTCAGCGACAATCTGCTCAAAAATTTCTCGTCCTTTGCTTCTGGCTTCGCGATCGGGAGATGAAAAAATCATGCCTACCGCATATTGCCCTGCCTCCGGTAAGTTTATGCCTTGCTCTTGGGCAACTTTTGCCATAAATTTATGGGGCATTTGCAGTAGGATACCCGCTCCATCTCCAGTGTTGGGTTCTGCACCGACTGCACCACGATGTTCAAGGTTAACCAGGATAGTGAGAGCTTGCTCAACAATTGAGTGAGATTTCTCCCCCTTCATGTGTACAATAAAGCCAACTCCGCAGGCATCATGTTCAAATTGGGGATCGTATAGACCCTGTTTTTGGGGTGATGTGGTTCTGTTCATGGTCTTGATATAGTTGCTTTTCAATCCTCAATGTCCTTTGAAGGAGGGAATTGGGTGCAGAAAATAGGGAATGAACTTGATGGGTTCATTGCCGATGCAGTGCCAAAAACGGACTGCTGATGGGTGATTGGGTTTAAATCCCTATTTCTTCTGAAACCTCGATCTCCTGAAATTGGAAGCCGTTACCTTTAAGTGTAGGATTGATTTTGACGGCAAAAAAGAGCGATCGCCTTTTTCTTAATAAAATGATCAGATCTGCCCCAAGGTTTCTGAAATATTTCTTAGCATTTCCTTAACCCAAGAGTCAGTCTGAAAATTTGTAGCTAATTTAGCAGAAATCCAGCAGAGCGTTTGCTAGGCAATTTGACTCTAATTAGATCAAACTTACCTAGCCCCGAATAAATTACGATAGATCATCCAGATCGATATTTAATTGTCGTAATTTCTCGCGTAGCTGTTGTAAATCTGATTCGGCGCGATCGGCTCGCTGTTTTTGGCGATCGCGCTCTAGTTCAGCACTCTCTGCCCTGTCTTGTTGGCACTCAGCTCTTTCCTCTGGAGTCGGATAGCGATCGCCGTTTTCATCATACCAATAGAGCCATTCTCTCTCGATTCCTTTATACGTTCCGCGATCGCTACCGATACCTAAATTCAATTCTGATAACCATACCGTTCCCCCAGATAGTAATTGATATTGCCCACCCTTCAGTTGATGCACTTCTAATCTCTGTTCCTTTTTCCGCAGGGGATTATAAATGACATAGTAGAGAACTCCGAGTTGAGCATACTTTTTCTTTTTCTGAGCATATTCTCCCCTTTGGGTTTTTGATACAACTTCTAACACTAAAGTCGGCACTTTTCTCTCTTCCCAAAGAACATAAGATAAGCGTAAACCCTCATCAATAATTCTGGGAACACCAATACTTAAAAAACCATCAGGGACAATGGCTTGTTGGTTAGGTTCAGTGTATAGTCCCAATATCCACTCCAAAAAAACAATCCATACGCTCTGACCAAATAGAAGCCAACATGGCTTTAAGTAGGGTGGGAATTAAATCTTGCAGTTCGTTATCCACAGGAGTCTCATCTGAGTCAGGTAAATCCTCCGCCGAGGGTAAGGAATTTCGAGGATGGTATTCGAGGTGCATAGGTGGATGAGGAGTATCTGTTTACTTGATTGCATTACCCATTAGCGATCGCTCGCTCATTTTCTGGAGTGCGTAGGCTCGAAAGCGGTCTAAGTCTGCTTGAATGGTTGATTCTACTGTGGGGCCAAGCAATTTATCCATCAGTCTGCCGACAATTCCAGGAATGGCATAGGCGACGGTTAATTTAACGATACTGGTTTCATGGCGATCGTAAAAGCGAATTGCCCCCCGGTTCGGCAAGCCATCAACTGATTCCCATTGAATAATTTGATTGGGACTTTGTTTTAAGATGCGTGAGAGCCAACTAAATTCAAAGTTCCCTGAAGCCAATTTCCATCGAGACAATTTGGGATTTTCTTCTAATACGTGAACCGATTCAATCCATTTCATCCATTGGGGCATTTGTTCGAGATCTGACCATAATTCCCAAACGAACTCAATCGGTGCTTCGACTTCGACTTGTACGCTATGTTCTAACCAGTTTTTCATAAAAGTATTTTTGAATGAGCGATCGTCTTTTGGGGAATCCAAGGGTCTTAAGTTTCTTATTTTTTACCTCTTGATAGAGAAATGCTATTAGGGCAAGAGGAAGTGAAAATATAAGATTTCCCTAGTCTATCATATTAGTTTAGCGAACGTTCTACTGACTCACTACACAATCTTGGTTAACTCCTTGATTAACAATCAGGCCTTGAACATTGCAGAAGTTAGGAGTGGCAAAATTACAAGTATAACTGGCTAAACCTTCCCCTTGACGGTTAAACAGACGAGTATTATAGCCATAGTCGCGGGCGATCGCTCCCATTTTGGTCACGAACTCATAGCGGTTCAAATAACAAGTCTCGCGCCAAGCTTGACGATTGACCACTACATCGACTCGTCCAGGGGTGTTTTGATCGCCACTAGGATAGGCAAACCAGGTGACCAGCAAATTCTTCCCATATTGCTTGCTAGCCCACCATAAACTTGGTAGGGTCAAGCGACCCTCTTTAATCGTATTTTCTGTAACAATTGCACCTTCACTGATAGAGACAGGTTTTCCTTCCTCAATTCCTTCCAATAGCTCAGTGTCCAATGGCACAATCGAAGGAAAAGGAACATCCGGATTTTGATATTGATGTTGTCCCTGTGCGGGTTGAGAGTCCCCTGAAACGATCGTCAGAGTAAGGGCGTATCCGAGAAGCAGAGATAAGGTGGAACGGAGCTTAACCATAGCGCAGATAAAGCAACGATGGGGTTACTCTAAACTATGGTAACGGTATAGCGGTCAATCAACAATTGCTCAGATCGGGGAAGTTCCGGATCGCCAGGAAAAAGGGTGAACTTTTTAACGGAGGGTGAGAGATGGAGTTCCCGAAAGATTGATGAGTATTTGGCGCTATTTAGAACTACTGGTCATGTGCGATCGCACTGGGAAAATCACCGCTGTGAGATCGCTCTATCCCCAGGGTCAAATCACTCATTTTCGTCGCCAAAAGGGTCTCCTGTGTAAACCCAAAATGGTCGTCAAAATCTTAAATATATATGGCAAAAGCGGTTGGGAACTTGTAAGTAACTATTCCCTGGAATTTGCGGAAGGATATTGTTTGGTTTATACTTTAAAAAAAGAATTGAGAAGTAAATGTAGTGCTTCGGATTAGGCAATAAAGGAGAGCTGGTTTTTTCTATTTCCAGTTCCGGAGGCACGCTCATTTAATCTTCACTTTATATGGATTAATTCATTCTAAACTATTCCCTAAGTTGGGAACTTAAAACCCCACTTAATGGTCTTTAGAATGTAAAGTTAGGATAGATTGATTGTCAATATGAGGTCATGTAAAAATGTCTAATACGTTGATTAGTGTGTTAGCGCTTACTGGTTTAACCTTAATTCCTCTGGGTGCTTTTGCCCAAACACCAACTCTTTTACCCATCGATCCAGAAGTTAGAGTCGAAGTTGAAGATATTTTCAGCTTAAGTCGGGCTAAAAATTTGGCTCGTCAAGCAGCAGAACAAGCCAATGGAGGATTGAGCAAATATCGTGCAGAAAGCTCCATGCATGGAGATGCCACATCCTCTCCATTTGTGGATAACGAGGATGGCAGTTGGATGTTTAAATTCTATGGGGGAGAACCGGTTTTCTCTGTTCCCACGGTCGAAAGTGTGGTCACAGTTGCGAAAGATGGTTCTTGGGTGAGAGTAGACTATAACGGGCCGATTCGTGAGTAGGGCTTGGCACTGGTAATGGGTAATTTCAAGTAATCAGTCGGTGACTGATTACTTGAAGCGCTAAGAGTAGGGGCGAACAATGGTTTGCCCCTACTTCATTAACGATCGTTAGATGTCTTGCATAAGTAGTAAGAAAATCAATAGCAATACAATAATCCTGGATTATTTAGAACCATTGCTGATTACCTAACTTCTGCAAGCCATCTATTAATCGTCTACAAACACATATTTGTAGAGTTCGCTTGGATCGGGTTCAGGGCTTTCGAGGGCAAATTTAACAGCATCATCCACCAGGGCTTGAATTTTGCGATCGATGTCTTTTAACTGTGCCTCAGTTGCTAATTCTTTAAGGGTTAAATAGCCAGCAAACCGTTTGATGGGATCTCTGGGGAACCAAAACTCTTTCTCATCTTTAGAGCGCAGTTCATCAGGATCGGCTAAGGAATGGCCCCGAAAACGATAGGTTAAGGCTTCAATTACGGTTGGTCCTTCTCCAGCTCTGGCGCGGGCGATCGCCTCTTTAGCCACTTCGCGAACCGCTAAAACATCCATGCCATCAACTTCAACCCCATGCATTCCAAAGGCATGGGCCTTTTTGTAGATTTCTGGTACTGAAGTGGCTCGATCATGAGCCATACCAATTGCCCACTTATTATTTTCGACCACATACAGAACTGGCAACTTCCACAAAGCCGCCATATTCAAGCATTCAAAAAACTGGCCATTATTACAAGCACCATCTCCAAAAAAGCAAGCCGTTACTTGATCGGCACTTTCATCTCCCATGGTTTCCCGACGATACTTACTCTGAAACGCTGCACCTGTCGCCACAGGAATGCCTTCAGCCACAAATGCATAACCCCCCAAGAGCTTATGTTCGGCAGAAAACATATGCATCGAGCCACCCCGACCTTTAGAGCATCCAGTCGCTTTCCCAAACAACTCAGCCATCACCTCCCGCGCCGGAACTCCAGCACTTAGAGCGTGAACGTGATCTCGATAGGTACTACAGACAAAATCCTCATCTTGGCGCATGGATTTAATTACGCCAGAAGCCACTGCCTCTTGACCATTGTAAAGATGGACAAAACCGAACATTTTGCCCCGGTAATACATTTCTGCACACTTATCTTCAAATATCCGCCCTAATACCATATCTTCATAGAGTCTGAGTCCTTCCTCTTGACTCATTTTCACGGAAGATGAATCAAATTCTGGTACGATCCTCTCTTGAGCCATGAATGCGTCCCTTACTACCACTACAAGCTGATGTTATTGTTGTGCAAAGACTTAGTATACGTCAATGGGGAGATGGGGAGATAGGGAGATGGGAACTTGATGAAAAAATCTAAAGGAGGGCAAGACAAGAATCGTTGTCCGAAGTATAATTCTAAGGGTTACAAGGGGGGCAGGTTTTCCAGACCCTAAACTGTAAGCATCGCTGCTGAGGGAGTAGACTGTGCGTATTCCGCTGGATTATTACCGAATTTTAGGTGTCCCACTACAGGCAACTGCCGAACAGTTGCAACAGGCCCACCGCGATCGCACGATGCAATTGCCTCGGCGGGAATATTCGGAAACGGCGATCGGCTCTCGAAAATCCCTGCTCGATCGCGCCTACAATATTTTATCCAATCCGGAAGCAAAAACAGCTTACGACCAAAAAACCTTTCACAAGCTCCCAGGACAAGGACAAGAAGAGACACAAATTAAAGAAACCTTGCCCTCACTGGAAGTCGAAGACTCTCAAGTTTTGGGGGCCCTATTAATTCTCCTAGAATTGGGAGAATATGAATTGGTCTTAAATCTGGGGAAAGAGTATCTCGAAAATCTCTCTTCTGAGCATCCTGAAGGATCGCAGATCACTACCATTCCTCAATTATCTCGGGCTGATGTGGTTTTAACTTTAGCACTCTCTGGTTTGGAATTGGGGCGAGAACAATGGCAACAGGGAACCTATGAGCAAGCAGCCCTATCCTTAGAAAATGCCGAAAAACTGCTGTTGAAAGAAGGCGTATTTCCGAGCCTGCGTGGAGAATTACAAGCTGACTTATATAAACTGCGTCCCTACCGCATTCTAGAATTATTATCCGAAAATTCCGATGATGCGATCGCCCATCGCCACGGGATTCAAATGTTGCGGGATATGCTGCAAGAACGAGGCGGACTTGATGGAACAGGCGACGATCGGTCCGGACTCAGTATTGATGATTTCCTGCGCTTTATCCAACAATTACGCAGTTATCTAACATCCCTAGAACAGCAAACTCTGTTTGAAACCGAAGCCCAGCGCCCTTCGGCTGTGGCTACCTATTTAGCAGTTTATGCCCTATTGGTACGTGGATTTGCTTACAAACAACCTGCCCTGATTAACCGAGCCAAACGAATGCTCATGCGGTTGGGGTCTCGGCAAGATGTACATTTAGAGCAGGCGGTGTGTTGTTTACTCTTGGGGCAAACGGAAGAAGCGACCAGAGCGCTTGAATTAAGTCGGGAATACGAACAGTTAGGCTTTATTCGAGAAAATTCCCAGGGTGCTCCCGATTTGTTACCGGGCTTGTGTTTGTATAGTGAGCGTTGGCTACAGGAAGAGGTATTTCCCCATTTTCAGGATCTGGCCGGTTGTGAGCAGACGTTGAAAGAGTATTTTGCCGATGACCAAGTACAAGCCTACTTAGAAGCTTTGCCTTTAGATCGCACTGAGCAGAATCAATGGAGTGTGGTGGAGTCCAAACCAGAAACCCCCTCAAAGCTCGAGAGTGAAGGGAATGTCAGTCTGAAGAAAACAGAAGAAATGGCTTCTATCTCTTCGGCTGCGGTGAGAGAACCGGGAGAGAATCAGGGCAGGAGAGTACCAGCAACTACCGCTATGTTAACGCGCTCCGAGCCGCCGAACGCGAAAACTAGCCGTTCTCCAGTTGTCCCTGGCGATCGCCCAGCGAACCAGCGTTCAGTCCCTAGCAGTCAAAGGCGGGTACCCAGTCGCCGAGGCAGTTCTAAAACGGGCAAGTCTTCCATTCATTGGGGACGGTTGGCTCTACTGGCGGCGGGTGGATTATTGGGATTATGGCTTTTGATTTGGCTCATCGGCCAAGTGGTCGGTTTGGTGGGTTCCCTATTCAATACTACTCCTGGCTTAGAAGGGGAACAGTTACAATTGATGCTCAATCAACCCCCCATAGAGATTCCTGAGCCACCAGCCCCACCGACGGCCGATACGGGGCCGTTGACCGAAGAAAGGGCAAAAGTAGTGATTGAAACTTGGTTGAGTACGAAGGCAAATGCCTTTGGTTCTAATCATCAAGTAGATGAGTTGTCCTCAATTTTGGTCGATCCAGCTTTATCCACTCAAAGACAACGGGCGACGCAAGATCGGCAAGATAATTTCTATGGTGAGTATGAGCATGATCTGACGATTAACGACGTGACGATAAATCTCGATGATGAAGATCGAGCAACGGTCGATGCAACAGTGAATGAGTCAGTAGAGTTTTACCGTAATGGAGAGGTAGATCGGGGGGCTTCCTATAATGATGAAATTCGAGTTGAGTATGAGTTGATTCGTGAAGATGGCCAATGGCGAATTCAAGATTGGTCAGTGTAGATAGCCCGTAAGGTTAGGAAAGTTAATCTGTGGTACAAGTCCTTTTAGAATCTCCAAGTTATCCCGATTATCCGATTCATGTCCCTAATGGTCTGGATGTCTTCGATCCAGCCTTAGTACGGATTGCGCGCGATACCTATGGGGTCTATCGGATTGTGGCCGATGGTGCAGCCGCTAAACATACAGCAACCTTTAAACGGCCCCTGGGAGTAGTGGTGAATCAAGTGAGCTATCGGGCGGTTTTGGTGTTTAAAGAAGGGTTAGTTTTATTGCCGACAGAGGTATTTATTCCGTTTAATCACTTAGAAACTAAATTGTATTGATGGAGGAGTCGGGTGTGGATTGAAATTCCCAGTATGGCGATCGCCGTATTATTAGGATTGGCGATCGGTAGTTTCTTAAATGTGGCGATCTATCGCATTCCAGCCGGTTTATCGATTCTCTTCCCTCCGTCCCATTGTCCCCTCTGTTCCCATCGCTTGAGTATGGCGGATAATATTCCGGTATTTGGTTGGTTGGCGTTGGGGGGAAAATGTCGCTATTGCCACAGTCCCATTTCTTGGCGCTATCCCACCATTGAAGCGATCGCCGGTTTACTGTTTCTAGGAGTATATCTCCAGTTTGGCCTCTCTTGGGAAACAGTGGGATATTGCTTCTGCTTGAGTTGGTTGTTGGTATTAGCCATGATTGACTGGGATACCTTCACTTTGCCCAATAGCCTCACTCAGTTTGGGCTAGTGATGGGTTTGCTCTATCAACTGCTTCGAGGGGCAGGAGAGGCAGCTCCGTTTCTTGATGGCATATTTGGCGCGATCTTAGGTTTGTGGTTATTTGAAATCATTATTATTTTAGGGTCTTTTCTGCTCGGTCAAGCGGCCATGGGAGCGGGAGATGCTAAACTTGCGGCGGCGATCGGGGCTTGGTTGGGGTGGAAACTTCTGTTATTATCAGGATTTCTTGCCTGTTCGATCGGTGCTGTTGTCGGGGTGGTGGCGATCGCCTCTGGCCAACTCAAACGCCGTCAAAAAATGCCCTTTGGGCCTTTTCTTGCCCTCGGCGGGGCCCTGACGATTTTCTGGGGCGATCGGATGATATCAGCTTATATACAGTTCTTTTTCTCGCCTAACCTGATAGGATAATCGAGTGTCTTGGATTACGATTCGCACGACCTCAACTCGCTGGGAGGCAGAACTGATGGAACAGTTACTCAGTGCCCAGGAAATTCCCACTCGCCTAGTTGATTGTGGAGTAGTCTCCTATTTCGGTATGGGATCTCCCACTGCCGTACAAGTTGCCCTTGAACATCGTTGGAGTGCTTTGTTACTTCTAAGCGAAATCGAGGAGATATCGGACGAATAATGTCCCTTTTACTTTAGATAATCTCTTTATTTTTCATGTCCTTATTTGATTGGTTTGCCAACAGACAAAAAAACTCTCCCATCAGCCCAGAACGTCAAGAACGGGAAATTGCTGATGGGTTATGGACTAAATGCCCCATGTGTGGAGTTTTAACCTATACAAAAGATTTACAGGGAAATCAAATGGTGTGTTTAGAATGCGAACACCATTTTCGGGTTGATAGTAATGAACGCATTGTTCAATTGATCGATCGTAATACCTGGACTCCTTTGGATGCCCATTTGCAACCCGATGATCCCTTAAAGTTTAAAGACCGTAAGCGGTATAGCGATCGCCTCAAAGAATATCAAGCTAAAACCGATCTCAATGATGCTGTACAAAGTGGTTTAGGTCAGTTGGATGGCTTGCAAGTCGCTCTAGCCGTCATGGACTTTGGCTTTATGGGAGGCAGCATGGGGTCAGTAGTGGGAGAAAAGATTACCCGACTGCTCGAAAAAGCTACTTCAGAGCGAATCCCTGCGATCGTCATTTGTGCCTCTGGAGGCGCAAGAATGCAAGAAGGGATGCTCAGTTTAATGCAAATGGCCAAAATTTCAGGAGCCTTAGAGCGCCATCAAGAAGCCGGTTTATTATATATTCCTGTCCTTACCCATCCCACCACTGGCGGCGTAATTGCCAGTTTTGCCATGCTGGGCGATCTGATTCTGGCTGAACCAAAAGCTACCATTGGTTTTGCTGGACGACGAGTGATTGAGCAAACCCTACGGGAGAAGCTCCCAGATGATTTCCAAACCTCGGAATATTTGCTGCAACATGGCTTTGTCGATTTAATTATTTCCCGTACCCAACTGAAGAAAACCTTAGCTCAGTTGGTGCGCCTTCATGGAGGAGTAGAACAGGTTCATCCACCGATAGATAAGGTACAGCACAATGGAGATTCTCCCAGCTATCCCCTCCCCGATCCTACCCTCAACACCCATCACTTGGCCGTTGATAATTGATATATGATCGCCTCTAACAAGGTTGAGACAGTAGGATTTATCTACAACGTCGGTATATGTAGTCAGTATATATAGGGGCGAAAAATTTTTTGCCCCTACATCTGGTCTGTTCAGCGATTGATTCAATTAGCTTCGTTTCACTAGACCAATCAGAAGCGCTATAACTTCTCTAAATGGCATGGAGTGCCTAGGATTGGGAGACAGTTTGACGAAGATTGAAGGCAGGAGTAGCAAGTTCCAGGGCCCCATTACGGGTATAGTCTTGCCACAAGAGCGCCAATTCTTGAGCTTGGGAGCGTCCGCGATATTGGATCTGATACATTCTGCGAGGCCGTCCCCGTCGAGCGAGTTTCTTCCAATATCCAGTGATCATCTCTTCCTCTTCCAAGAATTTGAGGGCGCTGTAGAGGACTGTATCCGATAGGCGGTATTGGGGATACTGTTTTTTTAGGACTCGAATTAGTTCAGTTCCATAGGAGTCTTTATTGAGCAAGATGGACAAGACATAACAGACTGTTAATTCTGTATTCAGGTGAATCGGTGGTGGGTCTTGAAAAAAACGATAAATTTCATCAAAGGTCATAGCTTTTCTCTGCACAAGCATGAATGAACTCAAATCAGGCCAATGAACTGGACTTGAGTAAATGCAGCCCTGGTTATGAAAATTCCCTTACAAAACGTTAAAGACTGGCTCAGGTTAACTTGAAAAGAAATATTGGGTCATTTTGAGATGCACACCCGATTGAGCCTAAAAGCCTAAATATGTTGCCCCAAATGCCAGTGTTTTGGGTTTAGTAGTTGATGGTTACCCCGATTGGCAGGTGAAATCCTTTGAGCTAAAGTCTAAAGCCCTGTATGAAGACAGGACGGTGAGTCACTTGACTCCTTACATTAATAGATACAGGCGCTTCCCTTAGAATCCAGAGCTGGAGGCACTAAGATATACGCTCAATCCCTATCAACCATGCAGGATAACATAATTATTCTTGAAGCTACAAATAATTCTGAATCGAGAGGCGATCGCCGCTTCGAGTTTCCTGCTAGATTAAGGGATGGAGCTGTAGCGAATCACTATGCCTGAGAACGACCAATTCTATGCCCTTCCCCCCGCTGTAGAGAAATTTTCGGGGAACTTGCGTCTGACCGCTTGGATTAGCTTTTGGACTCAGGTGGTATTAGGGGCGATCGCCTCTATCATCTTTCTGTTTGCCTTGATTGGTCAAGAGACCCGGGCTGGAATCCAAGATCCCGGTCGTGGAGGAGGGGCATTTTTTGCCATTTGTGGTCTGCTCGTTCTCTATTTCAGCATTGTGCAAGCCTTTCGCTACACTCGGTTAGCACGACAATTGCGATCGCCCGATAGCAGCGTGCGTCCCACTAAGGCTGCGACCATCCAGATGATTAAATTTGGTCTGGTCTGTAATATTGTGGGCATGAGCTTATCCCTCTTGGCTGCCGAAGCGATCACGGGTATTTTACTGGGTAAATCCCTCTTTCAACCCCAGGGCTTAATTCCTACAGGAGCGGATCTAGGAAGATTTATTGAACCCATTGATTTATTTGTCTTGCTCGGCAATACTCATACAACGGTCTCTCATTTTGTCTCTATTGTGGGCAGTCTCTGGCTATTGAATGCCATTAACCGGCCGAAAGCCTGAACTAATCTGATTTAGGCAATAGGGTATTTCCAGGGTTTCGTTTGCCCTCCCTATTGGCGATCGCTAAATTCTTGAGCAAACTCGATTAAAACCATCCTTCTTGTTCTAACTCTTCAATCAGTTGTAAGGCTCTGGGGTCTCCAACTTTCAGCAGAGCCGATCTCGCATCTTCGCGCACTCCTAGATCTTCATCTTCTACAAAAGATTCAATCAGACCGTCGATCGCCCCAGCATAAACCACATTGGAGGGCAATTCGCGGGCTAATTGGCCTAACGACCAGGCGCAGTTACTGCGAATAGCGGGAATAGGGTCTCGGCGCAGGCCTTGAATTAGGGGAGGAATCGTGCTAACAATCGCTTCATAACTGACTTGGGCCATTTGGGCTAAAGCGCTAGCAGCCCAGAGACGCACGGCTGGAATATCAGTACGTAGGG
The DNA here is from genome assembly GCA_002340255.1 of Cyanobacteria bacterium UBA2566. Lineage (GTDB taxonomy): Bacteria > Cyanobacteriota > Cyanobacteriia > Cyanobacteriales > Desertifilaceae > Roseofilum. The sequence goes on along the minus strand of DDLS01000209.1, from coordinate 35,457 downwards.
AGTCAATGAGAGGGCTTAAACTGTGGCGATCGCGATTATTGCCTAAAGACCAGACTAATCCCTTGCGGACATAGCCATTCCAATCCCGTTGTAGTTGGTCAATCATGGGTTCGATCGCCTCTGGGGAGGGATTCCGCCCCAAAGCATAGGCGGCACTGACGCGCACCAAAGGACAGCGATCGCCCAATAGACGAATTAAATGAGGAATCGCTCGATGGTCTTGGATTTCACAAAATGCCCTCGCTGCCAACATCCGCTCTTGGGTGACTGGGGATTCTAGCAAAGGCAACATTTCCTCTGGATCGGGAGGGGGGGTGCTCTCTGGAGTACCTTCGATGGGCCCTAGATTATCCAGGGGACTACTCAAGTCAACGTTGTCGTTGAGTACAGATTGGTCATTATCATTGATTTGCATAACTTGCAGTGTACTCAATCTTGGGGGTCAGACTCAACAGGGAATATCGAAGATTTTTCCTGTACCGATATCTGTGCCTTTGATATAGTATCGTTTCTCAATATCTATTCGGACGCTCGTGATAGAGGATGTTACATTATATTAGCTACTATTTCTTACCTAAATTGAAGAACGAGTAATGGAACACGTCAAGCAACACTTTGAAAACGAAGCTCAAGAATTTGATGGGATTATACGTCGTCTCATTCCTTACTACGAACAAATGCTTGAGGCGATCGTGACTGCAATTCCTTTTAGTCCATCTCAGGTGATTCGGGTTGTCGATCTTGGATGTGGAACCGGGACGATCGCCAAACGAATTAAAGACGCTTATCCTCACGCTCAGATTACTTGTGTTGATATTGCCGAGAAAATGTTGCAAATCGCGCAAACTAAACTGGGTCAAGGTGAAGATATACGATATCAACTGGCTAATTTTGAAGAGTATGAATTTGATTCTGTTTATGATGTAGCTGTCTCTTCACTTGCCTTGCATCATCTGGTTAATGATAGTGACAAAATCAAGTTTTATAAACAAATTTATGCTTCTCTGGCTCCCGGCGGGCTTTTTTATAATGCTGATGTGGTATTAGCTTCTAATTCCCATCTCCAAGAGCGTTATATGGAACAATGGCAAGAGTATATGCTGCGACAAGTTCCCCTAGAGGAAATTGAGCAAAAGTGGATGCCTCAACATTATAATGAAGATCGTCCGTCCCGGCTTATGAGTCAATTAGAGTGGCTCCAAGAGATGGGTTTTGTGGACATTGATGTGATTTGGAAATACTACAATTTCGCGGTCTACGGAGGGTATAAGCCTAGTATAGAGTAGGAGATACTAGGAGAGAATGGCGATCGCCGCTTTCCTTAGAAACCGCGTTTCTGTGCATGGGTGGCGATCGCCTCTATGTCACAATAGAGAAAAAGTCCATATCCTGGAGTGAGTCCCATAGCTATAGAATGATGTACGTCTTTGATACCAATATTTGGGTTGCTGGATTGCGATCGCGTAGAGGAGCTAGTTTTATTCTCCTTAAAGCCATTCGTCAACGATGGGTTATACCAGCCGTTTCTGAAGCCTTATTTTTAGAGTATACTGAAGTCTTGAAACGAGATCAAAATCTACAGAACTTCAGGATTTTTTGCCTGCTGCCCAATTATTTGGAATTCAAGTGGTAAAACCAGGAAATTTAGTTCAGTCTCTCAAATTACAGGAGAAAGTTGGCGAATGAATAGTTATTCTCTAAAGTTACCCGATGAATTATTGACTGAAATTCAACGTTTGGCTGAAGAAAAACAAGTTTCCCTCGATCGCTGGCTCTTAAGTGCCATAACTGAGAAAATAGAAGCGCAGAAGAGAGTTCACTTGCTGGAGACTTATGCAAAACAAGCTGATTATAGCCACTTTGACCAAATCTTAGATAGAGTTCCTAACGCAGAACCCATCCCTGGGGATGAGTTGATTTGAGAAAAATTAGGAAGATATGGAATAATCTGAACCTGCCCTCTACGGAGACTAGAAACCGGGTTTCTCGTGTATCTTTTCGTTGGTGTCCTCAACTTGGGTAGAAACCCGGTTTCTTTCCACGGGGGAGGTTATCGTTAAGTTTGTACTATACTAAGGTTGGGGTCACTCACCCACCAACCAATCATTTTTAATTTTTAATTGAAATGTCACAACCGCTTGCGGGTCGCTACCAGATAGAAAGGGAACTGGGTCGAGGAGGGTTTGGCATCACCTACCTAGCGCGAGATCTCCATCTTCCGGGACATCCTTTGTGTGTGGTGAAGCAACTGAAGCCTCAGTTCAATGATCCCAAACAACTCGATACAGCCAAGCGGTTGTTTGAGACGGAAGCTAAGACGCTGCAACAATTGGGACAACATCCGCAAATTCCCCAACTGCTGGCTTATTTTACTCAAGGGGAAGAGTTTTATCTGGTTCAAGACTATATCCAGGGTCATGAGTTGAGTGAGGAGATACAACCGGGAAAACCTTGGTCAGAGGAGCAGGTGATTCAGTTATTGCAGGATATCCTCACTCCCTTGACGTTTTTGCATCAAAATGGGGTGATTCATCGGGATATTAAACCGGATAATTTGATGCGGCGCAAGGACGATCGCAAATTGGTGCTGATTGACTTTGGAGCAGTGAAGCAAGAACTGTCTCAGTTAACTCGACTGAGAGGAAGCACTCAACTGACGGTTGCTGTTGGTACACCCGAATATATGCCGAGTGAACAAAGTCAAGGAAGACCAAAGCTCTGTAGCGATATCTATGCAGTGGGAATAATAGCCATTGAAGCGCTGACGGGAAAAGCGTCCGATCTCTTGTCATTTGATGAGGATTTAGAAGTCATCTGGCAGCCCTTTGCTTCTCATGCAAGTCCAGGATTGCAGCGAGTATTACAGAGGATGATATGGTATCATTTCAAGGATCGCTATGCTTCAGCCGAGGAAGTTTTAGAAGAGGTGAAGACGCTTCAGAATCCAACTGCGCCTACCCAAGTCATTGGAAAAGCGCAACCGAAACCAGGTACACCAAATCCTGTACATCTAACCCTCCTCTGTGTAGATCAATCTCCCCAAACCTCTCTGGCTAAATTTCAGTTTGAAGTGCTGACGGTAAACCGACGGGGAAAAGTAGTTAAACGAGAAAATAGAGAAGCGCAGTATTATCGAGAAGATTTAGGAGAAGGGATAGGTTTAGATATGGTAGCCATTCCTGGGGGAAAGTTCCTCATGGGTTCGCCAGAGGGAGAAGGACATGATAGCGAAAAACCCCAGCATTCGGTAACGATGCCACCGTTTTATATGGGAAAATTCTTGATTACACAGGCTCAATGGCTCAGGGTAGCTTTGTTTCCTCAAGTGAATCGTGCCCTGCCGTTTAGTCCCTCTGATGTTGAGGGAGATAACTTGCCCGTAGAACAAGTTTCATGGTACGACTGCGAGGAATTCTGCTCCCGGCTCTCCCAGTATGCGGGAAAATCCTATCGCTTGCCTTCAGAGGCAGAATGGGAATATGTCTGTCGCGCCCGAACAGCTACCCCGTTTCATTTTGGGGAAACCCTGACTACTAAATTCGCCAATTTTGATCGGTCTAGTTACACATATGCTGATGAGCCGGAAGGTAAACGTCGTCAGAAAACGACCCCAGTAGGCAGTTTTCCGCCCAATGGGTTTGGTTTGTACGATATGCATGGCAACTTATGGGAGTGGTGTACTGACGACTATCATGAAGATTACAGGAACGCTCCTATTGATGGTAGTACATGGCTAGATAGCGATAGCATATATAGAAAAGTATTGACAGGGTTATTCGGCGGCGATAAAAGCACAAAAGTACTTCGCGGTGGTTCTTGGAGCAACTGCCTTTCTAGGACTTGTCGTTGCGCGAGTCGGAAAAACTACAATCCTGACAATCGGGGCGGATTCATCGGGCTGCGGGTTGTCCTTCCCCTTGTTTCAGAAGGATTTATTCCCTAAACCCGCCCCCACTGCTAGGGACTAGAAACCCGGTTTCTGGACACGGAGGTTAATTGACGATCGCCCCAAAATCCGCCAAAACCCGCGCATGATTTCGCAAAATTCCCAGTAAATTCAACCGGTTGGTTTGTATCTTTGCATCTTCCGCCATCACCAGCACGCTATCTTCGCCATCGAAGAAGCGACTCACCGTAGGGGCAATTTCCCCTAAAGCATTGACCAAATCTTGATAGTTGCGCGTTTCTTGACAGCGTTGGGTTTGGGGCACAATTTTGACCATGGCATCGTAAAAGGCTTGTTCTGACGCTTGCTCGAATAAGTCGGGTTTCACCACTCCCACGGGATCGAGTTGTTCTTTGTCCAAACTTCCCTTAACCGCTAACCGAGTAGAACGGTTGACGGTGGCGTAAATTGCGTCTAACTGTCCAGATGTGCGGATTTCTTGCAAAAATAGGGCGCGTTTGAGCAAGTCTAGCAGATCGGCTAATCCGCGACTGGCATATTCGGGGTCATCTTCCCCTAAAACGGCATTCACGAGATCGTAATCAATGCTTTTGTCTTCCTGGAGTTGGGTGCGGATGCGTTGCAGGAAAAACTCTTCTAAGGTGGGGACTAAATTGGGAAGGTCGCTATTGGGCCAGCAGGAGGCTACACTATCCACCAGGAGTTGATGCAGATCCAGGGGTAAATAGCCCTCCCAGGTAATACTAATGATGGCATTGGCTGCGCGTCTGAGGGCGAAGGGATCGGAGGAGCCACTGGGAATCATGCCTAAACTAAAGATACTGATTAATGTATCCAGGCGATCGCCCATTCCGACAACTTGACCGACCATAGTTTGCGGTAAACTATCCCCAGCACCTTTGGGTAGATAATGCTCTACAATACCGGTAGCAACGGCTTCCGGTTCTCCACTGGTACGAGCATATTTTTCCCCCATCACTCCCTGCAACTCTGGGAACTCGTACACCATTTGCGTGACTAAATCTGCTTTACATAATAGAGCTGTGCGATCGCATAATTCCCGCTCTGATTCTGTTAACTGGAGTTGTTCGGCCAAAACCCGAACACAAGTCCGAATACGCTCGACTTTATCTCGAACTGAGCCTAATTTTTCCTGAAATGTGACTGCTTCTAACTGATCGACATAACGTTCTAGGGGTTTAGCTAAATCCGCTTGATAGAAAAACTGACCATCAGCCAGTCTAGCGCGAATCACCCGCTCATTTCCCTGGGCGATCGGGTCAGATTTGGCAGGGTCACCATTAGAAACGGTAATAAAATAGGGCAAGAGTTCTGCTGATTCTGGGGATTTAAATACGGGAAAATAGCGTTGATGGGACTCCATTTCCATCGTCGTCACTTCCGTGGGGAGTTGCAGAAATTGGTCATCAAACTTGCCCGCGACTGCGGTAGGATATTCGACTAAGTTGGTGACTTCTGCGAGTAAATCGGGGGAAATTCGTGCATATCCGCCTAACTTTTCCGCGCACGCTTGGACTTGAGTTTTGATGGTTTCTTCGCGCTTTTGTGGGTCAACTTGAATAAAAATCGACTCCATAGCTTGTAGATAGTCCGAAGCTTGCTCAAGACTCACGGGTTGAGGATGGAGGACGCGATGGCCATAGGAGAGGCGATCGCCAACAATCTCAGTAGAACCATTTTCGAGTACAATCGGCAGGAGCTGCTCATCGAACAGCGCCACTAACCAGCGAATGGGACGGGGAAAGCGAATTTGACCATCTCCCCAACGCATAAACCGTCGTCCTTCTAACCCAGAAATCCATTGGGGAACCCATGCACTCAAGAGTTCCGAAACCAAGCGTCCGGGGATTTGTTTGCGAATAAAGACAAAATCGCCCTTTTCCGTCGGTCGAATCTCGAAATCCTCTACCTTTACCCCTTGCTTTTTAGCAAATCCTTCTGCGGCCTTGGTCGGTTTCCCGTCCTTAAATGCAGCTTTAGCGGGAGGGCCTTTGACTTCTTCTTCTCGGTCAGGTTGTTGCTGGGGTAGTCCATCAATGAGTACAGACAGACGACGGGGAGTCGCGTACACCTCGATACTTTCGGGAGTAAGCAGTTCGTCTGCTAAACTTTGGCCAATGAGCGATCGCCACTGCTCAATCGCACTGGTGATAAAATCAGCAGGGAGTTCTTCTGTACCAACTTCTAAGAGGAATGTAGACATATAACCCGGACGTTTCCACAGCAAATTTCAGGCGATCGCGATTCATCAGTTTACCTTGCTCTGGCTCTGATTGACCCAAAATACACCCATCAGAATCATAGCACCTGCGATCGCCACAGTCAGAGTTAAGGATTCTCCCAAAACCAGCCAACCGATTGTGGTAGCGATAATTGGCACTAAATAGAGAAAACTAGAAGCTTGGGCCGTGGATAAGTGTGCTAAGGTATACGTCCAAGCGATATAGGCGATCGCACCGGGAAAAATCCCCAAATAACCCACCACTAAACCCACTTTCAGCGTATCAGGAAATCGGACAAAGAACAGAATGGGTAGAGTCCCAAACCAGACCGTATAACTCGCTAATTCTAAAGGAGAATAGCGCTCAAAAAACGGTCGCTGAAGGACAAAATAGAAGCCTTGAGAAAACGCTGCCATTAAAATCAGCCCAGAGGATAGAGCAAAAGTCAAATCTTGTCCTTTTCCCAGAACAATTAACACGATTCCTCCTAACCCCAAAGCCATTCCTAACCACCCTTGAAGCGGTAAGGATTCCTTGAGAATCGTAGCGGCGAGAATCGCTGCTATACAGGGACTAGAAGCATTTAAAATACTTGCCGTACCTGCGGGAACCACCGTTTGTCCCCAAGATAAGAGTAAATGATAGAAAGAAACCCCTAAACATCCTTGGAGTAATAATCGGGGTAAATCGGACGAATGGGGGCGACGAATTTTCCCAGAAATCATAGCAAACACCGCTAGTCCCAAAGAAGCAATTAAAAATCTAAACGCCACGAAATTGAGCGGATGAATCGTTTGCACAACATAACGAACTCCCGGAAAAGCCGAACCCCAAAGCAAAATACAAATAGATGCCCAGCACCAACCTACCCAACGAGATTGAGTCCTCATCCTTCCCGCTCACTCAATAGCCAATAAGTCGTCATTCTTCCTCGTCCTTTCACCGTAAATGAGCCTCGTTTTTCTAAAATAAATGTATCTTGTAATTGATCGTAGGTGGCTTGAGTCACTTGAATCTTACCGGGTAAACCTTGAGATTCCATCCGAGACGCTACGTTAACCGTATCTCCCCACAAATCCAATTGCAATTTACTAACTCCAATAACCCCAGCAACTACCGGCCCCGTATTGATACCAATTCGCAGTTGAAAGGGTTGACTATTGCGCAGTTCCAACCGATTTTCTAGGACACAAGGACGATTAAAATCTTTGATGACTTCCTGCATATCTAAAGCCAAGTTTGCAACTCTTTTAATAGATTTTTCCTCTTGTATATTCTGGTAAACAGGCAAGCCTCCGACCACCATATAGGAATCACCAATCGTCTTTATTTTTTCTAGCCCATAATGCTGCGTTAGTTTATCAAATTCAGAAAATATTTGATTCAACAAATCCACTAATTCAGTCGGGTCTATTTTCGCCGAAAGTTCTGTGAAGCCAACTAAGTCGGCAAATAAAACAGTGACTTCAGGCAAGTAATCGGCAATAGTATGGCGATTTTTTTTGAGCTTCTCGGCAATATATTGAGGAAGGATATTTAAAAGCAACTTTTCTGATATTGTTCTTTGTTTGCGTAATTCTTCTTCGATCTTCCTTTTTTCGGTAACATTGCGAACTGTTCCTTCAAAGTACAGTAGATCGCCATTCTCACCTTTGACTTTACGGACACTCTCGGAAATCCAGATTTTATCCCCGTTCTTACAATATATTTCTGATTCAAATTCCTCAACAAAATCATAAATTTCCATATAGGCTAAAAACTCATCTCGCCGTTGAGGACGGACATAAAAATTTTCATTAATATTGGGTATTGTTTCAATTAAGTCCTCTGGAGAATCATATCCATAGAGTTTCGCTAGAGCTAAATTCGCTTTCACAAATTGCCCCTCTGGAGTGGTTTGAAACATGCCATCAATAGCATTTTCAAAAATACTGCGATAGTTTTCTTCCGCTTTTTGGCGAGCTTGAGCTTCCTGTGTAAGCAATTCTTGAAGGTTAAGCAAGCTCAGTTGAATGTTGATTTTTGAGAGAATTTCCGTGACTTGAAGCGGTTTGGTAATATAGTCGTTCCCTCCTACTTGAAAGGCTCTTGTTTTATCTAAATCGCTCCCTAATGCACTGACAAAAATAACAGGAATTGCTCGATATTCTGGATGGGATTTAATCGCTTCACACAGTTCATAACCATTGATATCTGGCATCATAATATCGAGCAAGATTAAATCCGGTTGAGAAGAACGCACAGCATTGAGTGCTAATTCGCCATTAATAGCTTTGCGGACACGATACCCTTGTTGAGTGAGAATATGGGATAAAAATCGAATGTTATTCGGGTTATCATCAACGACTAAAATATCCTTAGACAAGGGTAAAACGGTATGGTCTTGCATGATCGGAAATCCCAAAGAAAAATGGGGGGTGTGAACACAATAGTCGAACTTTCTGAGCCTCGATCGCCTTTTCCCCGTTATAACATTTGGATCGATCCTCAGTTCAATACGCCAAACCCTCGATTGCCTCTAGGGTAGCATCAAGAATCCGATCTAGGCGGTAATGGTGGAGTAAATCGGCGATCGCCTCCCTTAAGTCGGACTCAGCCTCCGGAATCTCTTGCAATAGTTTTTGAATAAACTCTTCATCGGCTTGAGTGGCAGCTTGATGTAGCTGATTAAGCCAATCCATCGGCATCTTCATTAACTGCTTTCCATTTAATAGTGCTTCTGTCTGATCGATCGGGTGTGCAATCATTTCCAGATCGTCACGGGTTTCATAGACGTACTCTACACTTAAATAATGACTCATTTTGTCTAATAAAACGGCTTGGGTAACCGGTTTATAAACCAATTCGTTACATCCAGCCTCTTCGATCAAGATTTGGTCTTCTTCCAAAGCGCTGGCTGTGAGGGCTAAAATCGGAATGGCAGCTCGGCCGGTGTTTTGTTCTTGCATCCGAATCAAGCGAGTGGCTTGATACCCATCCATCACTGGCATTCGTAGATCCATCCAGATCAGATCGGGAGACCAACTTCTCCATAAGTCTAAGGCTTGTTCTCCATTTTCGGCTTCGTGCAGCTCAAATCCTAGAAGCTGGAGTTGTTTTAATAACAGTCGCCGATTTTCCCAATGGTCATCAACCACTAAAATCCGGTAGATGGGTTGGTTGGGTGCTAAGGCGATCGCCTGTTTTTCCACTCTCTGCTCTGGAATCTCTTCCGCATGTACTGTTCGTAAGGGCAGTCGGACTCTGACTAAGGTTCCCATTCCCACTTGGGAAGAGATATGAATATCCCCTCCCATCAGTTGAAGCAGTTGTTTACAAATGGTCAAACCTAACCCCGTCCCTTGTCCAGATTTCACCCCGGAGCTGGTTTGCATAAAAGGTTCAAATAATAAGGGTAATTCCTGTGAGTCTATTCCTTCACCCGTATCTTGGATTTCCCAGATATAGTCTTGGATCGGAAGCTGATTACTCTGAGGTGCAGGAAACACTCGAAGTTTCACTTCTCCTTGATGGGTGAATTTTAGGCTATTGGATAATAAATTGATCAAAATTTGCCGCAGTTTTCTCTGATCCGCAATCACCCAATCCGGAACGTTGGGATTAATAGTGGTTGATACCAGAATGCCTTTCTGGTCAGCTTTGAGTTTTAAAATATCCTGCACTTCATCGAATAAACGATGTAAATTGAAGTAGCTTTCTTCGAGACTAATTTTACCGGCTTCAATTTTAGATAGGGACAGGATATCATTAATCAGGTCTAATAAATGCTCTCCACTGCGATTGATAATTTGCAAATATTCCTGGTGTTCAGAATTTGCAAGACATTCTCGCCTCAGAATTTGAGTGAATCCTAAGATTGCATTCAGAGGAGTGCGTAATTCATGACTCATACGAGCAATAAATTGGCTTTTGGTTTGATTGGCAATTTCTGCTGCTTGTTTGGCACTTTGTAGGGCTAGTTGAGTCTGTTTCCGGGCTGTGGCATCCATTCCTACACTGAGTATGCCCGTTATGTCTCCAGATTCATTATAGAGTATGCGATTCGTCCATTCAATCCAAACGCGATCGCCATTTTTGAGTTGATTTTCGTTTTCATAGGTAACATACTGGTCTGTGTTCTCTAAAATATGGTCGATTGTCGAGTGTAAAATATTGCCCTCTGTATCTTGGATCGGCACAATTGTACCTTTAACATTTTGACCTATAATTTCTGCTTCGGTATACCCAAAAAAACGTTGGGCAAATTCATTAAAAAATACAACGTTTCCTTTACAATCAACTTGTAATATGATACTATTAGCCGAATCCACCAATTGGCGATACTTCATTTCACTTTTCCGCAGTGCAAACTCGATTCGTTTGCGCTCTTCTATTTCTTGTTCCAACAAATGATATTGTTGATTGAGGGTATCTTTAGCCAACTGTAGTTCAGTAACATCGGTTTGCACACCGATATAATAGACGAGTTCTTGTTGTTCGTTGAAAATGGGCGATAAGGAGAGGTCATTCCAGAAAACTGTGCCATCTTTGCGGTGATTTTTGAGAGTAATTCGGCAAGCTTTTTTCTCTTTTAGAGCTTTTCTTAAAATCGTTAATGCGGATTGATCCCGATCGTCTCCTTGCAAAATGGTACAAGTTCGACCAAGAATTTCAGCTTTTGTATAACCAGTTAGTTTTTCAAATCCGGAATTGACGTAGATGATCGGATTTCCGGGTTTAGTGGAGTCACTAATAGTAATACCATTGGTGCTGGCGGCGATCGCTCTTTCCAGTAACCCGAGTTTTCTTTCCGTCTCTTTTCGATGAGTAATTTCACGGGAAACCCAAATGGCTGTATCTTTGTTTAAAGGAGAAATTGTGGACATAAACCAATGTTCTTGTCCTTCAATTGGCCAACAATATTCAAGGTTTTCTATGGTTGTTCTGCGATCGATAACATACCGCGTCCAATACTTTTTAAATTCAGCAATTTGAGAGGGAATAATATATTCAGTTTTTTGAGGTAATTTTTGTTTCTGGTGGTACAAACTAATGGGAGAGCGAGTGGGGGCAATTTTAATACAGTCCCCTTCATAGTTAAAGACCATAATCGCTTCCTCCATCGCCCCAAACATTGCTAAAAGCTGATTTTCGGAGTTTTGTAATAACTGCTTAGAGTGTGTTAATTCAGTGACATCATTAATATTAAACAATAAATACTTTTGGCCCCCTAGTTTAATAACTTGGGCTGAGATCAAACCAATTCTTTGTTGATTGTCCTTGTTGTTGAAGACAATTTCAATATTAGACAGCTCTTTTCTTTGTTCAAGTTGCTGAACTAAAGAATCCCAATCTTTAGAGAATAAAAATGACTTTAAGTTAGATATTTTTTCCCCAATCACCTCCGTCCTATCGTAGCCAGTATATGCCATGAAATGTTCATTTATTTCTAATATAATTCCCCGATCGTAGCTCATCAAAAATAGCAAACTTGGACTAGAAAAGAAGATTTTATGAAATCGTTCTTCTGATAAGACCCAACTGGCTTCAAGTTGTTCAATGATATAGTCTTTTTTCTGGAGCGATCGCCATAAAGCGAGGTGTTCTTTGTCTTTTCTGTTGTATTGAATATAACTCTCGACTTTAACGCGCAGTTCAACTAAGCTGAGGGGACACACCAGATAATCCTTAACTCCAGCCTCAAAAAAGGCAATTCTATCCACGGAAGTACCGGAGGAATTTAGGGCAAAAATAGGTACATTTTTATAACTCGGATCGGTGTGAAGGGACTCACACAGTTCCAGGGCGAGAAAGCTGGGGATACTCACTTCTACAAAGATCAAACTCGGATCTACCGTATCAAGCAAGGGAATCACTTGGGAAGGAACGGTAGCCCATTCGATATGATACCCTTGTTCGAGTAGAAAGGTAGAGAGCCACGCTAAAGATTCCGGTTGGGGATGGGCGATAATGAGTCTAGTCGGTGAAGATGGAAGGGGATGAAGCATATTTGCAAACTCCCAAGAAAACAACAAGACGCTTAAGCCAGATCAGAGTGATTTCTAGGGTGCTTGAATGGACAACCTGCCTGGGCTGAGTCGGATTGATACTTATGATAAATGCAAATCGGGATTTCTTTAAGTGAGTTGGGGAATATCAGTATAAAGATAACTTAATTGCTCCGGAGTGAGTCGATCGGTCGCTACATCTAAGACTAATTTGCCAGCTTGTAGCCCCAAAATCCGATCGCTATAGGTTTGAGCTAAGTCCACTTGATGTAAATTACATAAAACGGTTAATCCTTCTTGCTCGCAGAGCGATCGCAAAATCTGTAAGATACGATGGGAAGTCTGCGGATCGAGACTGGCTACTGGTTCATCAGCTAAAATTAACTGGGCCTTTTGCGTTAAGGCGCGGGCGATCGCCACCCGTTGCTGTTGTCCTCCCGATAGGCGATCGGCTCGTTGAAAGGCTATATCCATGAGCTTAACTCGCTCTAGGGCAGCCATTCCTTCGAGCAATAGCGATCGCGGCAACTGTCCGCTCAAACATTGCCATAGGGATACCTCCCGCAACCGTCCCCCCAAGCAATTTTCTAAAGCACTGCGACGACGGACTAAATTAAACTGTTGGGCAACTAAGGCGATCTGAGCGCGAATATTTTGTAATTCCTTGGGTGAAGTGTTGGTTAGCTCTTGATTTCCAAACCAAATTCGACCGCGATCGACAGGCATCAGTTGTAGAATAGACCGCATCAAGGTCGTTTTTCCGGCTCCACTCAACCCCAGCACGGCGGTAAACTGGTGAGGAACCAGAGTAAAACTGACCTCATCTAAGGCCATTTGATTTCCAGAATAAATTTTGGTCAGTCCTTCAACTTTAAGCAACTGAGTCCTCCCATCAACACTTTAACCATTAACCATTCAATAATTAATCATTCTTCAACTTGCCAGCCTACTACTGGCTAGAAGAACTTCCTGTAAGTTTGAATGGAGAGGGTTTTGGCTCAAAAGAATAGTACGTTCTTTGACTCTGTTCTTCCTGACGTTTAAGATCCTCATATAGAGTTTGTAGATCGTTATTGCACTCCTCCATATACGCCCTTCGTGCTTGACGGACTTCTTCCACAATGGGGTCACGTTTCATCATTATCCTCCATTAATTCTTCAGGGGTACAAATAACTGAGGGTTCATAACCCCTTTCACGACAGATTTGTTCAATCTTTTTTCGGGTTATGGCATTGGCAATATGTTTGCAATTCCAAGTGAGTAAATAATCTATCCCATTGATCACACTGATCGCAATATGCAGAGAATCGGCTGCTGCTGTTTGGGGAATAGCAGCTTTCTGTAAAAAGAGTTCAGACAGTTGTAGGGCAAGAGGAGAAATTTTTAAAGCAGCTAGGGGTTCGAGTAAGTCTAATCTTTCTTGTGCAGCATTAGAGTCTCCCCTACGAGCTTCTTGAATAACGAGTTCTGAAATATAAATCTCAAATTTAGGACGTTCAGTTATCCACCACTCGCTAGTGATTTGTTGATGCCCAGCAATAATAAGGTCACGACTAGGGCGTGCCGTAAGGTAGCTAATAACTGAGGTTTCAAGGTAAACACTAGGCATAATATTAGTTGGGTGCTAATCACCTATGATATCCCAATATTTCCCTGTATGCAGAATTGGGTAAGGAGATCGCTATCTAGAACTTCGCCCTAAGCAATAGGCAGTAAGAGCTTGCCTATTTTTTGCCTTTATGAGCGTGCATCGTTGTCAATTCAACGCTAAAACTATAGGTTATAAACAACCATGTTTGCCCTTTCCCTATGTCTGAGGAGCCGTTTTTGATTCAGTTAACTTGGCAAGATCCGGAAACGGGCGATCGCCAAGACTGCGTATTTCCCTTACCTATTGCCTTCGGTCGAGACGAGGACGCAATGCCCAAAACCGTGGAGAATAAGATGGTTACCCCCGTCGTCCTCAACCATAAGAAAGTCTCTCGGTTCCATGCCTTAATTACCCTCGAAGGCAAGCAGATCCTATTAACTGACCATAGCGTTAATGGGACTCGATTACATAATCATCTCTTGCAGCAAGGAACCTTACCCCTTCAGAGTCAAGACCAGATCGAAATTGGTCCCTATCCCATCACATTAACATTGGTCAATCAGACCGATCCGCAAGCGACTGAACCGGAAACTGCCCGGCGATCTGCACTGAATTCTCAAACTCCAGTCCCATCAACGCCTTGGTGGTCTCAGTCCTGGATCATTAGTATGGTCGGCGCACTGATGGCAGGTTGTATGGCAGTGGGAACTTGGGCCCTGATGAGTTGGTTGTTAGAGAAGTCTAGACCCTCTAGACCTACGGTAGAAGAAGCGGTAAGTCTGGAATTGCAGAGATGATTCAGTTTAGGTGGCGTTGGATACTGATTAGCCTGTTGGTGTGTTGGTTCACTCTTGTGGCTTACCCCAGTTGGGGACGCTCTCCGTTTAGCCCCATCGAACAACGGGCAACGGTGGAAATGGATGGTAAGGTTTTATTTGAAATTAGGGGGATTGTGGGCTTCCCCGCTTCTGAGAGAGCAGAGCTGATTAATACCAAGCTTGAACAATTGCTGCAAACCCATTTAAAGTACGGTTTACCTCTGCCAAAATACTCGATCGATCGGGATAATGAGCAATCGATTTTAAGTTTTAATGATACTTATTTGTTAACCGTGACTCCTGTGGATGTGCGGGGCGAGCGAACCACAGAATCCCAAGCACGGCGCTATGCGGCTTGGATTTTAAGCGGAATTGAAACAGCTCAGTACGAGCGTACGGCTAAGTACCTGCGAGAAGCGGTATTTGTGATGTTGGGAGTCCTTTTGGTGGCGATCGGCCTTCATGTGGGGGTGAATAAGGGGGTGGAGTTGTCAGAGCATTACCTCAGACTGTTGATCGACTCCAATAGATGTCAGTTTAGGCGCTTGCAAATCCCGGATCAATTGCTGCATCGGTTAATGAAATTAGGCCGGTTGGGGCTTTTGTTGGGATTATGGTATGCAGTGGGCTATTATCTCACGGATCTGTTTCCCTTGTTGCGGCGATCGCGCTATTGGCTCTTCGATCTCGTTTTCCAGAGTTTAACTGACCCAGTTTTTATCCTGAATGAGAATAGTTATTCTCTGCTGGATCTGCTGACATTGATTGCCTTGACGGTGGGGTTATGGTTTGGGGTGCGATCGCTCACTCGGCTCTTGCGCAACCGTGTTCTAGCGTTTACGGATACCGATCGCGCCGTGCAAGATGTGTTAGGGGTGTTGGTGCAATCCCTACTCATGTTTTTAGGCTTACTCATTATTTTACAAATTTGGGGATTGAATGTTAGCTCCCTCACGATTATCGCCAGTGTGTTGGGGGTAGGGATTGGGTTTGGACTGCAAAATATCGCCAATAATTTGATTAGTGGTTTGATTATTACCTTCGAGCGCCATGTACAAGTGGGAGATTTTGTAGAAGTCGCCAACTTAATGGGAACGGTGGAACAGGTAGGCGCTCGTAGTACCCAGATTTTAACCTTGGATCGGGTGTCCATCATTGTGCCCAATTCCCGGTTTTTGGAAACCGAGGTGATTAACTGGAGCCATGGTAACCCCGTGTCGCGGTTGCGCTTACCGGTGGGAGTCTCCTACGATTGTGACCCAGAACAGGTACGCTCTGTCCTGCTGAATACGGCTAAATTACATCCAGAGGTGATGGTTGAACCTCCTCCCCATGTTTTATTTAAGGGGTTTGGGGAGAGTTCTTTGGATTTTGAGTTATTGGTGTGGATAAGGGAACCACGCCAACAGTTTAATCTCAAAAGTGACCTCTATTTTCGCTTAGAGAGAGCGATGCGCTACTATAAGATGGAAATTCCTTATCCTCAACGGGATTTACGTTTGCGAGCGACCCATTTAGACCGAGTTGTAGAGCAGTTGCAAAAAGGCGAAGAAAATCCTCCACCCCAGAATAGTCCCCCCTTAGAGTTAACCGATACAGCATTGGAGTATTTAGTGCAGAGGATGCAAGGAGAAGAAGGAGTAGAAATCAAGGATCGATGGTATCGGGGGAATTTCTATCCGGGTGTGTTTGTAGCTGCTGAAGCGGTAGATTGGTGGATAAGAGAACTGAAGCTGAAACAAGTACAAGCGGTGCAGTTAGGGCAGGTGTTGTGCGATCGCCAAATTATCCATCATGCTTTCCAGGATATCCCTTTCCAGGATAGTTACGAGTTTTACCGCTTTTATAGCAGTTGATATAGCGCTACGTACTGGTAATGGGTAATGGTTGTATGATATCAATACTTTTTCCAAAATTCATCGAGCAGAAGATCGTTAAAATCATCACTTGTTCAACCCATACTTTCATGTAAACCTAAAACTTGTTGTGGCGTGGGAGAGGATTCTGCTTCATTAGAAGTAGAAGTTTGCCTTGACTGAGTTTGCCATTCTAGCATAAACTAGACAAAAACTAACAACATTCTTGGATTCTTGTACAGTGGATATAATATCTTAAGGAATTATAATTGCAAACCAATCTAGGCTCACGAATCATGAGTTTAAGCCAGTCAGAATATAATCAGTCCACTCATTTTTATAATGAGATCATGAATTCCTTCAAAATGGACTTTTCTCTTTATGAGGACTTAACGGATATCTTAAAGCCCAAATCTGTATTAGAACTCGGTTGTGGTATGGGTCGCGTTTTCCCCATATTTATGAAGGAAGCGACAGAGGTCACTGGCATTGATTTAAGTAATGAAATGGTCAATCAAGGCAGGAAACACTATTCAGAAAATAGGAGTGAAAATACTAAAATTGAATTTATTCATGGTGATATCTGTTCATTTTCTATTAACAAAAAATATGATTTTATTGTTTTAGCTTTGTCAGTATTGAAACATTTATGGACAGAAGAACAAAGATTGCAAGCACTACAAAACGCTAAAGATCATTTAAATCCAGATGGGTTTATTGCCATTGATCAAACTGCATTGTTGTATTGCGTGCACTCGACGGATTGGATTGATGCCAGAACCTCACTGGTAGCAGATTGGGTTCCTAACCCAAATGTTCTCGATAATTATCAATGGAAAAAAACGATAGATGGAAATATGGATATTCTTCAATGGAGATATTGTCAGGGAGATAAAACAGACTTTGGAGTTAAGTATACAACTTATCGATATGATATAGATCGATTGCTGGGGCATATTGAAAAGTTGGGGATGAACCATGAACAACTGCTTACCGAATGGGGTGTCAATGGTTTAGGAGATCGAGGTAAACGATTTATTGGTTTAATAACCCATCCAGATAACAAGAATAGTCCCAAAGATGCTCTGAGAGACAAGGTTTTGCAACGGAATGAACAATTATGGTCCGATCATGATCTTTATACTGCTTCCGATAAGATGTAAAAAGACGGCAGCATGATATTTAGAACTTGCTCTAGCTGTCAACGGTAGATCGCGGTATAATCCATCAGGTTTGCCAAGCTCGGCCGTTTCAGAATCGCTATGAATTTTACCAATTTCACCCGGATGAAGGAGAGCCAAGGATGGGCAGGATTAATCGTTGAAGTGTCCTGTTTATCTTGGGTTTGGCTGATTGGGGTATGGACGCTGCTGTGTAATGCCATGGTGTTGCGTCAAGCGACATTTGAGACTCTATTACTCTTTTCGGCGATCGCCCTTATTTTAGCCATTGTCGGTTTTTTCCTCAGTTTTCATACTGTTATTCCTGACTCATTCTCCTTAGCAAAAGACAGGGCAGAACCACCCAAACCGCAGCTTGGAAAAGATTTGGCGCTTCCTTTGGGTATAGCAGTAATCTTAGTCATTATTTATGGAATTACGGATAATTTTGTCCTGTTTTGGAGTCTAGCCACGTTGGGATTAGCCATTTCCTACGGGCAACTGCTCCGCAAATCTCGAGAAAATTTTGTCTTAAAATCACCAACTATTGCCTCCTGGGAATGGCTGCTCGGATTAGGCGCTCTCGCCATTATCGCTACAGCGATCGTCCATCGTACCCATGGGGATGATGCCTTTTATCTGAACCTGATAGTAGCAGCCTTAGATCGTCCCGATCGCCCCCTGATGGTACAAGACACGATGCATGGTGTGCCCAATGTGCCTCTACTGTTACCGGTCTATCGAGTGCATTCAGTCGAACTTTTAGCCGCAGTCATCAGCCAAATTACTGGTATTTCCCATCTCTGGGTTCGTAACTTCTGGCAACCCTTGGCGATCGCTCCCCTAGTTGTTTTTGCCTCTGCTCTCTTTTTCCGGGCGATCGTCCCCCGTCACTGGTTAAGTGTCACCACTGTTACTACTTTTTTATTAGTAATTTTAACCACGGCTGCCGGGTTAGGAAATTTCTCCCTAGCGCGGTTGCAACAGGGAAAACCCCTCTTTGTTGCCATCCTTGTTCCCCTGATTATTGTCTATACTCTCCGGTATTTAACTGCACCTAGTGCTTGGAAATGGATGATTCTCACCTTCGCTAATATTGCTGCCGTTGGTTGTAGTTCTACCGCTCTCTATGCCGCTCCTTTAACTGTACTGCTTGCCACTTGCGGATACTGGACTCCTACAAGTAAAGCCACTTGGAGATCGGTATCGGTTTTAACGACTTGTGCTTATCCGTTGGCGATCGCCCTCCTCTTCATCACCCAAGTCAAAACCTCCTCCCCCAACATGAGCAATCTCAACTTTGAAGCCATTATCAATAACGACTTCGTGCTACACCTAAAACACGGCATGGGAGGATACTTCTTTTGGGTAGCAACTTTAGTCAGTTGGGCAGTTTTAACCGATCTCAACCTGCGCCGATTTCTCCTAGGGGCAATCCTCACCTTTATGCTCCTATTTATGAATCCTTTCTTGCAAGAATTTTGGGCAGTTAACCTCACTGGAGTCCCCACCTTTCGCCGCCTATGGTGGGTGATTCCTCGCCATCTTCTTCTGGGTATTTTACTCAGTTTTCCTCTCATATCCTCTTCCTTTTCTGACTATCAAAAGCAAGCGAAAATCACACTTTACGCCTTCGTCTCCACCGCTCTGATTGTTCTTGCTACCTCCATTTCTCCTAACTCTTACTCTCCCAAAATCGACTTTAACCGCATTCAATACCGCTTTCCTCCCCAACCCAAACTTCCCCAAGAACGGCTCGATCTCATTAACCGCATTCAAGCTAAAGTTCCCCCTGGAAGCTATGTCTTAGCTCCCGCTTCTCCCGTAGGTAAAGAAGTCGCCGGAGATGAATTAGCCCGGTGGATGATTGTGCCTCGAACTCCCCTATATCCCATTGTCGTCACCGAAAGCTATCTAAATGTCACCAATTTTTTCCCTGAATCAGAATCACAGCAGCGCCGTATTTTATCCCAATATATTAGTGGTGTAAATCGTCCCTCCAACGCTCCCCAAGTTTTACAATCTTCTATTCCTCAACTCTCCATAAAAGCAGCCATTGTCCCCCTGAGTAATCCCTGGGAACCCGAAATTAACGCCATTCTCTCCTCATTAGGTTTTCAGGTAACCATCATCGATCATTATGCTCTTTGGATGTTATAACCATGTATACTTTTTGAAAAAAAATGCAATTTGGGTTGAAGAAACATCTTATGGTAATAAGTATAAGATTGATGGTACACTCAAGGGCATCAATGGAATAGAGTTAGAGGTGAGAACGATTTGGATAGTTGAAACCAATTATGATCAAGCTAGATTTGTTACGCTAGTTCCTAGGGGTTGAGATAATCTGGAGGTAAGTTGATGAAGCCAAAATTTCCACTTTTTTCTGAAGTTGTATTGTTACAAGAGATAGAACTGTATAACCTCAAACGAGGTTCAGTGGGTACTGTTGTAGAGCATTATCTGGACAATGAACAACAAGAAATTGGCTATAGTTTAGAAGGTTTTGATGTTCCTTAGAAAACCAGCATCTTTGTGATGTTGGATGTGCCTATGGATGGTTCATAGAAGCAGCCACACAGCGGGGAATGGAAGCAGTGGGAATTGAACCGGAAGAAGCGGTTGCCTTATAGGGAATTGCCGAAGAACACACCATTAAAATTGGCTATTTTCCCGACTGCTTAGAAGACTCAGCACGCTATGATATCATTTCCTTTAATGATTCCCTCAAACATTTGCCTAATTTACCCGCTATTTTCCAACCTTGTTATCATCACCTCAACCCTGGCGGCAAACTGATTATTAACATCCCAAACAGTCAAGGGATCTTCTTCAAAATCGCCGAAAAACTAGCTCAACTCGGATATACTAGCCCCTGGGATAGACTGTGGCAGAAACAATATCCATTTCCCCATCTGATTTATGTCAATCCCCAGAACTTAGAAGACTATGTAACTCCCTATGGGTTTAAACTACTCCAGAGTCAAACTCTAGAAACCATTCAAATCAAGGGACTTTGGCAACGGTTACGCATGGATAAAAGCTCTGGGTGGCTGATGTCCGCTATACTCTATGTAGCGTTGGTTATCATCTACCCTCTTATTCATAAATGCCCCTCTGGTATCCTCCTCCAGATTTATCAAAAAGACTCTTAGATGTTTATTCAAATTGATCCGGATTTTTTAGCCCAAATTGCCACAGATAACGATCGCATCCCCACTCTGTACTATTCTAAAATAGATGTAGTCCGAGCCGTCTTCTGGATGCGACTGAGATTAATCTACTCCATCTTACAAGATCTGCATATTCAACGGGAAACTTGCTTAGATTTTGGTGGCGGTGGGGGCATTTTCTTGCCCACATTAGCCAAGGATTTCGATCGCGTCTTCTTCTTAGATCTCGAAGATCGAGAAGCGCGTCAAGTTATCGATCGCTATAACTTGTCCAATATTGAGATTATAAAGCAAGATGTCAGTCAAGTCAACTTGCCGGCCCAATCCTTCGATGCCATTATTGCAGCGGATGTTCTGGAACACTTCCAAGAGTTATCCATGCCCACAAGTCCGATAAAATCCTGGCTCAAACCCACCGGTGTTTTAATTACCTCCCTACCCACAGAAAACTGGATTTATCAAGGATTACGAACCGTCTTTAATATTGAAAAGCCCCTCGATCATTATCATACCGGATATGAAGTCGAAGCCTATCTCGAGTCTCAAGGATTTCGCCCTGTTCGCCGTCAATTTGCACCTCTCGTATGGAATCTCTTTCCCTTATTTTTAATTACGGTTTGGCAATTGAGAAACTCTTGATTCTAAAATATAGATGTGTCTCGATTCCTCTTGCTGAGAAAGTTTTCGATCCGGTATACTCAAATAGTCATTATCTTATCCAAGTTATTGCTGTGAGCCTTAACCCAACGCCAGCTACATCCATTCCTGTATCCTCTAAAAAGACGTTCTATCCTGCCCCTTTTGCTTCCCTTATGGAAGCACGAAGCAAAAGAAAATTGGCAGATCGCTTCGAGATCGAAAATTTTGGAGTCAATTTAACAGAACTAGCACCGGGTGGGATGTCTGCTCTGCTCCATCATCATACTAAACAAGATGAATTTATATACATTGTTTCGGGAACTCCCACTCTGTTGATTAATGAACAAGAATATCTACTCAATCCTGCAGACTGTATGGGCTTCAAAGCGGGAGATGGTGTTGCTCATCAACTGATTAATCGCACTAAGGAACTCGTCGTTTACTTAGAAATTGGCGATCGCACCCCAGGAGATGAAGTAAACTACCCGAATAACGATCTCAAAGGCACTCAATTAGAAGATGGGGCATGGTCTTTTACCCATCAAGATAGTTGTCCCTATTAACTGTAACCCTATTGTCTATTGCTAGAGTGCCTAGCGCGAAGCGCTATATTTATGAACCCATCTATTATCCTTTATCTCATTGCTTGCGTTTTTAGCATTAGTTTAGGACAACTCCTATTTAAACTCGCTGCAAATTTCAGTAATACCCATTCTCCTCAAGGAGTAACACTGATGAGCTATGTCAGTAATCCCTATCTCTGGAGTGCCCTGATTATTTACGGCTCGGCAACCCTATTTTGGATGTGGTTATTACGATTTATTCCTCTCAATCAAGCCTATCCCTTTATGGCATTAGCCTTTGTTATTGTTCCTCTCTTGAGTAGTCTATTTTTAGGGGAAAAAGTTGATGCTCGCTACTTGGTAGGAGTCGCCCTAATTATGTCTGGTTTAATTGTCATAAATTATCAATAAAAGAGGGGAGTTGAATTGAGTTTAAAGCCACAAGTTGCTGTCATTATTCCCTGTTACCGAGTGCGCCAACAGATCGCTTCTGTTTTATCTCAAATTGGCACAGAAGTGGATCGAATTTACCTGGTTGATGATTGTTGCCCAGAAAATACGGGTGAGTTTGTCGAACAAAATAATCAGGATAACCGGATTCAAGTCCTCTATCATCGCCAAAATCAGGGGGTTGGCGGTACAGTGATTACTGGATATAAACAGGCGCTTCTAGACGGAGCGAGCATTTTGATTAAGCTGGATGGGGATGGACAAATGAATCCCCGTTTTATTCCCCAATTGATTGCTTCCCTACTCTCAGGAGAAGCGGATTATACTAAAGGTAATCGCTTTTATCATCCCGAACATCTGCAAGGGATGCCCATGATTCGGGTATTGGGGAATGCGGGTTTATCGTTTTTAACTAAGCTCTCTTCTGGATATTGGGAACTTTTTGATCCAACCAATGGCTATACTGCCATTCATCATACTGTCTTAGAACTTATTCCGCTGCGGAAACTGAGTAAACGATTTTTCTTTGAATCGGATTTACTCTTCCGTCTGAATACCGTGCAAGCGGTGGTGATAGATATTCCCATGCCTTCGCAATATGGAGATGAGCAAAGTAATCTGAAGATTATGAAGATTTTCCTACCCTTTTTATGGGGAAATTGCCATAATTTTATCAAGCGAATTTTCTATAATTATTACTTGAGAAGTTTTTCTATTGCCTCTCTAGAGCTATTACTCGGACTTCCCCTATTACTATTTGGCTTTATCTTCGGTAGTTTCTCTTGGCTGAGAAGCTTTACCACGGGAGAAATAGCAACTTCGGGAACCGTAATGTTAGCAGCTCTCCCGATTATTCTTGGTTTTCAATTGGTGCTATCGTTTATCAATTACGATATTTCGATTACTCCTCGAATTCCCCTGCAACGGAAACTGAGGAAAACCAATACTTGAAGACTATCCCTCTTCTGTCACTCTAAGTCTTGAAACTGGGCTTCGATTGTACTTTTCCCAGAGTGATAGAAGAGGACTATTGCCGAGCGCGAAAGGCTATCATCTTTCTTACTTGAATCTCCGTGTCCTTGCGCCCCTATGTCCCCGCATACCCCAATTTCCACATCTCCTACCCCAGCGATAACCCCCACGATGTCCTTCTCTACTATCATGTCCTCCTTGTCCTCCAGGTTCGTGAGCAGAACTGATAATAATGTTGTATTGTTCTACCGATAAATGTTGAGGTTGGTAGGTTTGAGCCGTTTGACGACTTAAAACAGAGACAAACGAGCGTAAATGATTGCGAGAGCCTCGCACTAAATTACCATACACTTGTTGAATGTTTGGTTTTTGAGTTCGATCGATCTTCTCTTCTAGATCGACAATATCCAGTTCTTCAATCTCTGCCCCAACTTTGAGAGCATCGGCTAAAGAGCGATGACCAGTTTTGAGCAGGGAATCGTATAGTTGTTGTAAGTCTGGATTAGTAAAAACACCTGGGTTGTTATTGGCGATCGGATCGTGGAGTCCGTAACGGTTGAGCAGTCTGAGAACAGCATTCATATGACGAGTCTCGCTTTGGGCGATATTGTCAAAAATGGAGAGTTGCCAACGGGTATATAAAGACAGATAGATATCGTGTGCCAATTTTTCCTCTTCTCGCATATACAGTAATCCTTCTGCTTCTGAGGATTTTAGAGGGTCCGCGGCTAAACGAGGGTTTGAATACATCATTGGCTTCACTTCTGATGGAGTTTATAGGGGATTGAGGCTAGATAGGAGATTGCTACTCTTATATAGCTCAATCGCTATCTAAGAGTATAACTAAATAAAGTGAAGTTGGATAGGGTGAACAAAGAAAATCCAGAGTGCTGCGATCGCCACTTTTACTAAACTAGCGATCAAAGATCGAGATGAATAGGTAGGCATTGCCCCCTGACTCGCTATATTTCCTGACGTAAAGCTGCAACAGCCTCCAAACTTAATCCCGTTGCTTGTGCAATTTCCTCATCATTCAATTGACCCAATAAATTTCGAGCAATGGCACGTTTTCCTTCTTCAATTCCTTCCTGTCGTCCCAAAGCGATCGCCCCCTGTTGGTCATAAATAAACATTTCCCGACGTTCTAACGCTTCTAATTCCTCTGGCATTAAACCCGCTTCATTGGCAATCTCAAAGGCTTGATGCAATTCTGGAATCTCATTGAGGGATTCTGGAATAGACGTAAGCGATCGCGCAAATTTCATAAAGTAAATCCATTTATCTGCTAAAGTTTCAAGCTGATTTAAGTCTTTAGTAAACTTGGGTAATTCCACAAAGACTAACTCCAAATCATTATCAGGGTAGTGCCATCCTTCTGATTTCTCTCGATAAACAAAGTGAGAAATGAGCCGATTGCGTTCGGGAAACATCTCAAAATCAGTAATAGTCAAAGCAATCACCGGTTTGAGCATTCGATATCCTTGCCCTTTTTGCAGTTGAAAGGTATAAGCTTTGGCTGCATTAAATAAAACCCGCTTCCCAAAAGACTGAACATTTAAGACCTGCATTTCAATAATTACGAGAGTTCCATCATTGAGAGTCGCTCTGACATCAAGATAAGTATCTTTCAACCCTTCAAGTTGAGGCGGTAAATTGGGATTGATAATTTCTAGATCTTTGATGGTAGAATGTCCTTCATAGACCAAAGCATTTAGAAAACTGATTAAAATATTTTTGCTTTGAATTGAGCCAAATATTTTCTTAAAAGCATAGTCGGTTTTGGGGTTAATAAATTCCATAGCGATCGTACCTGAGCGTTTTGTCAAGTCCTAAATATAGTCTAGTCGAGTAGGGTCGGCAATGCCGACTCTTTCGATCTAATTTAAGCAACATCACTCAATTTCTCAGTTTTCCTATTCTACGAAGGAAATATCTTAATAGATACAAGAAATAGAGAGGAGTCAGCACTGGCTGATTCCTCTCTATAAAGAAATTATTTCGCTTAGGGATAATGGCGTTCATCGATGAATGCCATCGGAGATTACATTAAGCCAAGTTGAGAAAGGATACCTTGACCGGTCATGAACTCCGTAGCTAAACCGATGATAATCCCTAGCATTGCGAGGCGGCCGTTCCAAGTTTCGGCGAAGGCAGTGAAACCCAGTTTATTGTCTTGCTTTTCCATTTTTCAGAACTCCGGTGAGATTTCAAGTATCTGTAACTAAACTTAACACAAGAAATTGAAGTTGACAACATTTGTTAATGTTGCCTGACAGCATTGCTCGGCAAAAGGCAAGGAGCAGTAGGAGTGCAAAATTTTTCGCCCCTACTTGTCGCTTTTCCCCATCCCCCATTTCCTAGGGCGTAGTGCCATATATCCAATTGCGGATTAACTCATTCACCTGAGTGGGAACTTCATCATGGGGGCAATGCCCTGCTTCGAGGAAATGTTCTGTCAGATCGGGATAATATTGATGGAATTTGGGACTTCTTTCTCTGGCCTTCATCCAGGGATCAGCTTCTCCCCAGAGAACTAAGAGGGGACAGGTGAGTTGCTGCAAGAGATGATCGACTTTTGCGCCAGGAGGAGTTTTGAAGACGGCGGCAAAAACGTCAGGAGCCCCAACATCACAGGAGGGGCGATAAATTTCTTCTACCAGTTGGTCAGTAACGGCAGTTTTATCCAGATAGACCTTGAGGAGGGTTTTACGGATAGTGGCGCGACGACGAGCATATTGAAACAGCCAAAAGTTAATCCCTGGTTGCAGAAATAGCCAGCGCGTTATTTTACCGATAGTGGCTTTGATGGGGTTGGGTGGTGTCTTGGGTTCACTATTAGAAAAAGGGCCAGCACTGTTGATGAGGACTAAACCGACGGCTGACTGGGGATATTGAGCGGCGACACAGAGGGAGGCGTAACCACCAAGGGAATTTCCAGCTAAAATTGCAGGCTGACCTATGACTTGGGTAATAAAGTCATGGAGTTGATCGCGCCAGAGGTCTCCACTATAGGTTAATTTGGGTTTACTCGATCGCCCAAATCCGAGCAAATCAATTGCCCAAACCTGAAAATCTTCCTGAAGTTCAGCAATATTTTTCCGCCAGTGATCGGTAGATGCCCCAAACCCATGAACTAGGAGTAAAGGGGGGCGTTGGGAATGGGGTTGTCCAGCTTGGGTGTAGTAAATGGAGTGGCCGCGCCAATTCCAATATTGGCCGGTTAGATCGGATGGACTGTTTGATGAAACGGTGACTTGCATGGATTGAGTCGGGAAATGATTAAGAAATGTTAATTATTGTAATGTAGCGTTATAGGACTAGGACAGGGTCTATTGCCTTTTGCCTATGACTTGAGACAATAATCTAACGGTTCTCACCCACTCATTCAGTGCGATCGCTCAAAGATTCAGAATTGCGGCTAATGATGTCAGCTAATTTTAATAGATATCGAGTATTATACCCCAATCCGTCAATTAATCTGATGAGGGGTCTGATCTCCTTCCGGATCGGATCAAAATCAGAGAGTATATAGAAATGGTAGATGCACCCTGATGAACTCCTCCAGTTGGGGACAACTGGGGGATTACTTTCTTTAAGCTTTCCCACAAACCAGAGTATCCTAGACAAGGTAAATCCTGATTATCTTGTCTTTAAGATCATGCCCCTGGCTTTAGCGCTCCCTCCTCCCCTTCAAGCTGGAGATCAATTAACGGTTATTGCTCCTAGCGGCCCGTTGCAAGAACGGCAGCGTTTTCAAGCTGGACTGGAGCTATGGAAACAACAGGGATATCAGGTCAAGGTTGATGAGAGAATTTATGACCAATGGGGATATTTAGCCGGAAAAGATGGCGATCGCCGCGCTCAACTCCTTGACGCTCTCCACGATCCTCAGTGTCGCGGTATTCTATGTGTTCGCGGAGGCTATGGAACGACTCGCTTATTAGAACCCTGGATCGAGAATCTCCCTTGGAAGCAGTACCCCAAATGGTTAATTGGATTTTCTGATATTACTGGGTTGTTATGGAGCCAATTTTACCAAGGAGTGGGCGGAGGTATTCATGCGCCTGTACTGACCACCCTCTCCCAGGAACCCTCATGGTCTTTAGAGCGTTTATGGGCTGCTGTTCGTGGAGAACCCTTAGCTGCTCTTCAAGGTAAAGGATGGGGAGGTGATCGCACAGAAGGAATTTTACTGCCGGGTAATTTAACTGTAGCCACCCATCTGCTGGGTACACCTCTACAACCTGATGTTCAGGGAGTGATTTTAGCCTGGGAAGATGTGGGAGAAATGCCCTATCGCATAGATCGGATGCTCACTCAGTGGCGCATGAGCGGACTTTTAAGCCAAGTTCGAGGCATGGCATTAGGTCGGTTTAGTCAATGCGAACCTCCCCAAGGACGACTGAGTTTAACTATAGAAGAGGTTTTAGGCGATCTCCTCTCAGACTTAAGTATTCCGATCGTTTCTGATTTACCCTTTGGGCATGATGGCGAAAATGGAGCCTTACCGGTTGGCGCTTCAGTGTATTTAGATGCAGAAACAGGAAGGCTGGAGTTTATCTAACATCATGTGGGTTGAGCGATCGTTTTCGATCAAGAAAATTAACCTTTAAGCCCAAGCTAAACTGGTTTTGAGGTTTGTGATAAATCCTATATCTGTAAAGCCATGACTCAACTATATCCCTATCCCAAGCAGCAATCTCTACCCACTATGTATGATTTACCCAGCGAAGACCCGGAGGAACCTGGATTGCCTGATGAATTTCACGATTACCAACCAGATTTATTAACTCAAACTTGTCAATCTCCCCGCTATTCTCAGGACAACTATGTTATCGCCAGCGATCTCAACCTTTACTACGATAGTGACCATACCCTATGGTATAAACGCCCCGATTGGTTTGTAGTTTTGGGAGCCAAGCGTAGTCGCAACCAACAAGAGTTACGCCTGAGTTATGTGATCTGGCAAGAAGAAGTCAGTCCGTTTCTGGTCATTGAGTTAGCATCTCCAGGCACTGAAGATGAAGACTTAGGACGCACAGAACGCAAAGAGAAAAAGCCACCGACGAAATGGGAAGTATACGAACAAATTTTACAAATTCCCTATTATGTGATTTACGATCGCTATCAGAATCAGTTGCGGGTCTTTGTCCTTAACTCTGGAAGATACGAAAGGCTAGAATTATCACAAGGAAAAGTCTGGTTAGAACAATTGGGCCTAGGATTAAGGTTATGGCAAGGGGTGTACGAGGGAGTAGAAGGGCGATGGTTACGTTTCTACGATCGAGATGGGGAGTGGATACCGACACCGAGTGAGCAAGCGGAACAAGAACGCCAACGAGCTAACCGAGAACAGCAACGAGCTAACCGAGAACAGCAACGAGCCGAGGAAACAGAGCTAGAGTTGCAAAGATTACGTGATAAACTTCAACAACTCAATATCGATCCTGATTCAGTGTAAAAGATCTGTGACCGTTACTGAGGATAAAAGACGACTGCTCGCTTTAACCAATCTGCCTGTTTAGGATTGACATCGGCTGGGGGATAGGCAATCGCCTCCACCAGAAGCCGCTTCGGATCGATTCCCTGCTGAATTAGTACCTTTCGCACGGCTTCCGCCCGTTGACGACTCAAAGTTTGCCCTTTTTCTTCCTCCTGATTGGGACTAATATGGCCGACAATCTTAATCTGTAATTCTGGATAGCGTTTTAACAGCGTTACCAACGGAATAATTTTGACTCGGATATCTGCCGTCGGCAACTCAGCGGAATTCACAGTGAAATAAATCCGAATCGGAATTTCTGGGGGCTGGACTTGCACCGTATTGGTTACCGCTTTAACTCCAGGAATTTCAGTAAAGGCTTGGGTAATGCGAGTGGCATCGGCGGCTTGAATCACTGTTCCTTTTACCGTAACTTCCCCATTGGCATACTCAGCAGAAATCGAAATGCTATCTAAACGATCCAAACTTGCCTCGACTCTGGTGACTTCCGCCTGAATTTTTTCCGCAGTCGGAGGCGCAGCAATAATTTCGACTTGATTATCCAGGGCTAAATTGGGGGCATTTTCCTGCATCACCTCTTCCACCGTTTGCTGTAAACTCGGATCGGGCAATTGTCCCGTTAACATCACCCCATCCCCTTTTACTTGTGCATCTAACCGATAGGGCGAGAGGGTGGGCGAATTGGCCAAAACTGCGGTCAGTTCGCGACTTAAGCGGGTTTCTCGGACAGAGCGATAGACCAACCAACCGAGAGGCAAAAAGGCGATCGCCACAACTGCCGCAATAACCACCAACCATACCTTGGAAATCCCCCCAGAGCGCAGACGTTCCACTTTTTCCTTAAAGACTAACGTAGCGGGTAAAGCAGGGGCGGGTTGACGTTCTCCAGCCTCACCTTTATCCACAATTAACGCTTCAATTTGCGGACTCAACAGTGCCATTAATTCCTCTGGTGTCTGTTGCTCTGGGGGTTCAGTCGCTGGAGGTAATTGGGCTAGAGCCGATTCGAGCTTTTCAGCCACTAAGGCATCTAACTGACTCTGAATCTTTTGTTCAACCAATCCTTCTAATTGAGTTAAAAGAACAGACTGCAATTTTTGCATATCCGGACTTTCGGGTAGTTTTATCTGTCCAATTAATTCCCCTTGAACTTGCTCCACCCGTTGCACAATGAAGCTCTCTAAAGTGGGCTGTAAACTTTTAACCAGTTCAGAAGAATCGGGAAGGGGTTGGTTTTGCACATACTTCGATAAATGCTCAGATAATTGGCTCTTCACTTGAGCCGCAATTTCGGGTTGCAGATCTTCCACCGAAGGCAACGCGGGCTGTTCCTTGGGAGTCAGCAAAGTGACGAACTCTTCCCGCGACTCTTGAAATCGTTGCGTCATCCAATCAATCAATTGCTGTTGTAATTGGGTTTCTAGGAGTTCCTGTTGCTTTTCTAAATAGGGTTTGAGGGCACGTTTAAGTTGTTTTTGTAACGGCGGCACTAATTGTGGTAAAATTAAATACACGACTTCTTCTGAGTGAGTTTGGATATACTCCATTAAATCGGTTCGTAGGAACTGCTCAAACTTCTGGCTAGTTTTTTTATCCGACTCTTTCCGAGACTCTTCTAGGCGCTCCTCAACTCCTCGCAGCAGTTCATCCAGCAGCCGATCCCAAGTTGCTGGAGAGAGCATCCCCTGATTAGATTTCGGCAGTAGGGGAATCATCGTTTCGGCAATTTCCTGCTTGTTTTCCTTAATGGTGCGCGTTAGGGCTGGATCGAGCCATTGCATTAGGGCAGTCGGCGATCGCATTAAATACCGCCTAACCTCCTCTCCCACTAACGGTACTAAAACCTGCGTTAACTCTTCCAAATCTGGCTGTTGGTTCTGCAAACTCGCCAATTCTTGCTTCAGCTCTTTTAATTTATTGAGTTCTTTTTGAGACTCATTACTTTTCGGAGGAATGAGTAAATTACGCAGTTGTGTTAAAGGATCATCCTCAATCGTTTCTTCCGTTTGTGGTTTCCTCAAATCCTCTGCCATTGCCCTTATCCTTAAATTATTAATCTTCTCTACAGATTCTTTGCGATTCTTTACAATCGCGCCTTAGGTCATTTTTCATCCTTAACACTCATCAGATAAGGTTTCCAGGACTTCTCGTCCCCCTCAATTATGCGATTTTTACACTTTAGTCATACAAAAAGTTCATAAAACGAAATATTTTGTGATTTGAAATACGAAATTCTACGATCGATCTCCCTAACATACTAGCTAAATTCACGGCGGAGCAGACCCAGATCAATTCTTACCTAATTTAAAGAGGCTGTTTTGTATGACAACCGTCCCCTCTACTGAAACGCTCAATAAATTTGAACGCTTTAAAGCTGAAAAAGACGGTTTAGCCGTCAAAGAACAACTCAAACAATTCGCTCAAATGGGCTGGGAATCTATAGATGAAACGGACCGAGACCAACGGCTCAAATGGCTAGGAATCTTCTTCCGGCCTGTTACTCCAGGAAAATTCATGCTTCGGATGCGCATGCCCAACGGTATCCTCACCTCCGAGCAAATGCGGGTGTTAGCGGAAACGACCGAAAACTATGGAGAAGATGGCAATGCTGATATTACCACAAGGCAAAACCTGCAACTGCGGGGCATTCGCCTAGAAGATATTCCTCAAATCTTCGACCGGTTTCAGGAAGTGGGCTTAACTTCCATGCAATCGGGAATGGATAACGTGCGTAATATTACCGGCTCTCCCGTTGCTGGTATTGACAGTGCTGAACTGATTGATACGCGCCCATTAGTGCAGGCGACCCAAGACATGATTACCAACTCCGGTCAAGGGAACCCTGAATTTACTAATTTACCGAGAAAATTCAACATTGCGATCGCCGGCAGCCGAGATAATTCCGTTCACGCAGAAATCAATGACATCGCCTACGTTCCCGCCTACCGAAACGGCATTCTGGGCTTCAACGTTCTCGTCGGTGGCTTCTTCTCCGGCAAACGGTGCGAAGCTGCCATTCCCCTAGACGTTTGGATAGAACCAAGTGAGTGCGTAGCCCTCAGCCGCGCCATTCTCCTCGTCTACCGGGACCACGGTTTACGAGCTAACCGGCAAAAATCCAGACTCATGTGGCTGATTGACGAATGGGGACTCGAACGATTCCGAGCCACCGTTGAACAACAACTCGGTAAACGCCTCCCTGAAGCCGCGCCCAAAGACGAATTTGACTGGGACAAGCGAGACCATATTGGCATTCACAAGCAAAAACAACCTGGCTTCAATTACGCTGGATTGCACATCCCCGTTGGTCGCCTATACCCGCCCGACCTGTTTGAGCTGGCGCGCCTAGGCGAAGTCTACGGCGATGGGGAAATTCGGCTCACCATTGAGCAGAATGCAATTATTGCCAACATTCCTGACTCGCGTCTAGAAGCATTCCTGGCTGAACCCCTCTTGCAGAAATTCAGCATTAATCCTGACTCCCTCTCTCGCGCCCTCGTCTCCTGTACCGGGGCCCAATTCTGCAAATTTGCCCTCATTGAAACCAAAAATCGGGCAAACACGATGATGGCAGAACTCAGTCAGGAATTAACCCTTGAAAAACCGGTTCGCATCCATTGGACCGGATGCCCCAACTCTTGCGGGCAACCCCAAGTGGCCGATATTGGCTTAATGGGAACCAAAACCCGCAAAAATGGGAAAACCGTAGAAGCGGTCGATATCTTCATGGGGGGCAAAGTGGGGAAAGAAGCTCAACTCGGCCAAAAGGTGATAAAAGCCATTCCCTGCGAAGACCTGAAATCTGTGTTACGCAACCTGCTGATTGAGCAGTTTGGGGCCCAACCCAAAGCCGGCTATGTAGCTCCGACCCCAGACATGAACGGTAATGGAGCTACATTACCTCTCATAGAACCTCTGGCTACTCCTGTGGGAACGGTGCAATTAGCCAAAACGGGTAAAACTTTCCCCTGTTATAAAGGCGAGTCAATCTTGGAAGCAGCAGAACGGGAAGGCCTTGACCTAGAGTCGAGTTGCCGTTCCGGAACTTGTGGAACCTGTCAACAGCAGTTGGTTTCTGGAGAAGTTCGCTATCTTCAAGACCCCCAAGCCTTGGGCGAACAGCAGGGAGCCATTCTGACCTGTATCGCTCATCCGGTTGGAGAGATTGTTCTAGATGCTTAAGGACAGATAGAACAAAAAAACTGGGGAGTGCCCCCAGTCCAAATATCTAATCATCTTAATTAAGGAGTATCGCAAAAATGTCTGAACCTAACAATCCCCTCTCTCCTGTAGAGTCCGTACTTCTGAAAAGCTTGAGTTTAATCGGAGTTGTTGTCTTTGCCGGAGTTATGGTAGGTCGCTGGAATCATCTGGTAACCCAAGTGGCTTTAGCCGAAACAGAAGTTGCAGAAGTGGTTACGCCTGAACCTGAAGTGACTGCTACACCTGAAGTAGAAGAGGTCATTGTGGCTAGTGCAAGTACTACGGGAGTTAAAACTTCTGTGGTGATGACCGAAACTGTAGAAACGGAAGTTGTTGAAGACGTAGCAGAAACCCTAGAAGTGGAGATGGATGAAGCCACGGTCAGTGCGTTACGCTCAGAGCTTTATGAACAAATTGATAGCAATTGGCAAACTTCGCCGACGTTCTCTGAGAGTTTAGTGTATCAGGTGGAGGTCAACGAAGAAGGAGCGATCGCCAATTACACCCCCCTGAACTCCGTCGCCTCCGACTATCTCACGGAAACTCCCCTCGAAACCCTAGTCCAAGAAGAAGACTCCTCTAGCTCTGCCCCCTTCCTCGTTGTCATGGCTCCTAGTGGTGTTCTTGAAGTTAGTTCCTGGACAGGACAATAGGGACACGGAGACGCGGGGATTTCCTGTGACTCCTGACTTCCTACTGACTTCCTACTCATTACTTATTACCCATTACCTAATCAACCGTCATGCTCAAAGAAATGTGGTCATTCCAGGGCAGATACAAAATTCTGCATATGACCTGGTTCGCCTTCTTCCTCTCCTTCGTTGTTTGGTTTAACCTCGCCCCTCTAGCCACAGCCGTTAAAGAGGATTTCGGTTTAGAAGTCGGTCAAATTCGGACAATTGCTATCTGTAACGTAGCCCTTACCGTTCCTGCCCGGATTATTATTGGGATGCTTCTGGACAAATATGGGCCCAGAATCACCTACTCTGTTCTTTTGGTCTATGCCGCCATTCCCTGTATCGCCTTCGCCAGCGCCCAAAACTTTAGCCAACTGGTGATTAGCCGACTTGCCCTCAGTATCGTCGGTGCAGGATTTGTAATTGGTATTCGCATGGTTGCGGAATGGTTCCCTCCCAAAGAAATTGGTCTAGCTGAAGGTATCTATGGAGGATGGGGAAACTTTGGTTCTGCTGCCTCTGCCTTTACCCTCCCTACTATTGCCGCGATTCTTACCTTTGGAGCCGGTAGCATCATTAACTGGCGGCTTGCCATTGCTGGAACTGGAATTATCGCCGCACTCTACGGTATTCTTTACTTCTTTAACGTCCAAGATACTCCCCCTGGCAAAGTCTATCAAAAGCCCAAAAAAGCAACAGGTCTAGAAGTTACCACGCCAAAAGACTTCTGGTTCCTGATGCTCATGAATATTCCCCTCTCTGGTATTCTTGCTGTTCTCGCTTGGCGCTTAAGTAAAGTCGGATTTCTGAATACTCCGCAACTCTATATGGTTTGGGGGGGGTTACTCTGCCTCTATCTGTTCCAAGCCTATAACTGTTGGGATGTGAACAAAGAACTGATGCTGGGCAAAAAGCGCTATCCGGCTGAAGACCGCTATGAATTTTCCCAAGTTGCCCTCTTAGAACTCACCTATATTGTTAACTTCGGTTCTGAACTTGCGGTTGTTTCCATGCTTCCCGCCTTCTTTGAAGGAACCTTTGGCCTGAGTAAACAAGCTGCCGGGATGATTGCTGCCAGCTATGCCTTCATGAACTTAATGTCCCGTCCTGGCGGTGGCTTAATCTCCGATCGCCTCGGAAGTCGTAAAATGACCATGGCCGTATTAACCGGATGTATGGGTATTGGCTATCTGATGATGGGTCGCGTTACTGGAGGTTGGTTTTTGCCCCTAGCTGTACTCCTCACCATGGCTTGCTCTTTCTTTGTCCAAGCTGGAGAAGGATCTACCTTCGCCATGGTTCCCCTGATTAAACGCCGCATCACCGGACAAATTGCAGGTAATGTTGGAGCCTACGGTAACGTTGGAGCCGTTGCTTACCTCACCCTCTTTAGCTTGCTCCCTTCTGGAGATGTGGGTAACCGAGTCTTCTTTGAAGTTCTAGGCGTTGCATCTCTGATTGTTGCCTTCCTTTGCGGCTTCTTCCTCAAAGAACCCAAAGGCTCATTTGCCGACCACCACGAAGGAGAAATGGAAGCGACTACGGTTGCTCATGTGGACTCTCCCGTAACTGCTGCTGAATAGGGAAGGGGGAAGACACGGGGAAGCGGGGACGCGGAGACGCGGAGACACGGAGAACTGAAGAACTCTCCTATTATTTTCCCCATCCCCCATCTCCCCACTCCCCCTATCCCCCCATCCCCCCATCCCCTATC
>DDLS01000188.1 GCA_002340255.1 Cyanobacteria bacterium UBA2566 | reverse complement strand
TTCTTTATAAACAGTCTCTAAGTCTGTTAATTCCCGTTAACTCGCAAGGTTACCGATACTGTACCCTGAACTGAACTGGGAACCGGCCAACCAAGTAAAACCGATCGCACCGCTCGAATAGCGTCTTCGTCTTCTATCGTCGAATTTTCCTCATCCAGAAGCACCCGACGAACGCGCCCATTATTCGTCCAGACTTCTAGAGTCAAATCCCCAGAAACCTCGTCAGGAAGCGAGATAGACTGAATATACTCGGTTAAAGCGGCGATCGCCCCCTCACTTAATCCCTCAGCCTTCACCACCTCAATGCGGTTGGGCAAGCTTTCTGCTTTACTTTCCTCTGTCAATTCCATCTCCTCCATGTCCATCGTATTCATTGGAGGAGCCGGAGGGAGCGCAGCCGTTTCAGGTTGGGGAGCAGCAATCCTTGCCAGAGGCGCAAATCCTCCCCTCGTTCCACCACTTCTGCTTGCTCTACCAGGACTTGGCATAACGGCTCGATCTTCCTCTGGTATACCAAAAACACCCTCATAACTCACGCCATCAGGTAACTCTACCGGCACTTCTACCCGCACAGATCGACCATCGGGGTTAACGCGCACTTCCTCGCTCACAGCGATAAATGCCGTGTATTCAGACAACAGGCGATAATCGAGGGCAGTCTGCGTCACCGCATTGACTCCAGACTTCGTTTCGCTGCCGTACATTCGTGTCATCAGATCCTTAATTTTGGCTCTACCCCAGAGCTGGGCGATCGCCTCACCATCCCCCCTAAAATTGACCGGGAACGCCTGTTCATAACGTTTTCCACCTGCCGAAACCCCTCGAATGGTTAACGTCCCATTTTGACCGTCTGTCTTGCGTCCGAACACCACCAACGGTTGACTGGCAAACAGATCTGGAGGTGCGAGACGATAAATTTCTGGAGTCTCTCCTGCACCGCTCCACGTCACCTCAATATTGCTCAAAACCGGGTTATTAATTTGGCTGAAAAACGTCTTCACCACCGGGTCAATATTCTCATCGTGGCGTACCACTTGCACGGTTCCTCGTCCCACTTCTGCCAGTCGATCTAACAAAAATCGATTCGTAGAACTGCCCACCCCAAAGCTATACAAGCGATTTCCCCGTTTCAGATTCTTTTGCACCGCCGCAATAATTTCCTGGTCATTGCCAATATAACCATCGGTGAGCAATACCACACTCCGCAACCGTCCTTCTGGGGGTGCAGGAAAGTTCATCACCGCATTGATGCCATTCATTAACTCCGTTCCCCCTTCGGCGTTCAGTTGGTTAATATACGAGAGGGCTTTTTGGCGATTTTGCGCAGTATTGGTTAGTGGAGATGCAGACAACTGGCGAGCCGTATTAGAAAAATCGATAATCGTAAACGTATCGTTGGGATTTAAACCCCGAATAAATTCTCGCATCAACGCTTGGGATTGGGCAATAGGTGCGCCGGACTGAGAACCGGAAGTATCCATCAAAAAGACTACATCTTTGGGGATAATTTCCTGAGGTTGATAGTCTAAAGCGGGAATTAAATAGGCCGCGAAATGTCCGCCATTTCGATCCTTTTGCGTCAGGAGAGTCGCTTGAGTTTCCTGTCCTGAAACTTGATAGCGTAACACCAGATCTTTGTTCGGAATTTGGTCTTCTGGCGAGAGTTGAATTTCAGTGATATTGCGCTGTTTTTGCACTAAGATTTCATGGGAAGTCGAAGTAATATTACTAATGGGAACGCCGGCATCAATGTTAACGGAAACTTGGATATCATGACCCGATCGCGTCCCTGGCTTCAGTACTGGGGGCGTAATCCGAGAAGCATCGGGCACTTGATCCGTATCTTCCGTTCCTTGAATCGAGTTACCCGGAATATAGCGCGGCCCAACTACCATGGGAAAGACAAACTCATAATCCCCCCCTTCAAACGTCAGGGAGTCCGTGTAGCGGATAGTGACCTCAATTTTTTCTCCCGGTCGAATATTGGCTAAAGATTGGGTAAAAATATTCGCCCGCTCTTGCTCTAAAAGTCCCGCAGTGCGTCCTTCTGCTCTCGCTTGTTCGTAGATTTCTTGGGCTTCTTCCCGTTTCTTAATGCTACCCTTGATGATGCGATCGCCTAACTTAATCTCCATATCATACACCGCCGCCTCATCTGGCAGGGGAAACACATACACCGCTTCCAGAGGATCTTCAAACGGATTTTCAAAGGTTTGGGTGACTTCCACCTGGGAAACATTGCCGGAAACCGTAGCATTGACAGAAGTGTTTTTTAAGGGGAAAACTTGCGTTTGACCGTCTTCTGAGGTCACCCAGAGACCGTTGGAGGTCAAATCAGCAGGCTCTTCCATGGAGTTAGCGGCTTGAATCATGGCATTAGGAGAACTAGGAGGAAAAACGGAGATCTGTGCAGTGCTGTGCAGACATCCGGTGAGGAGTAAGGATAGGGGAAGAAAATAAGTGAGTTTATTCATAAGAATAGAGGTAATGGGTAATGGGGAATAGGTTCATCTGGCAAGTCTGTGTGTCTCCGCGTCCCCATGTCCCAGAATGGCATAACTGCATGGTAGGGGAGGTTAGGTTACACTTTTAGTAACACTCCGATTTTCTTTGGACGTAAAGGAGCAGATTTGATTCATCTTCATGTCATAAAACTCGGACAAAACACGGGTTGACTCCGGCACAGGAATGGTAGGATTCTCCTGTGGAAAACTATTATTTTTAAACCCAACTCCTGTACTCGCAAATTATCTCAGACAGATTCGAGGAGTTTAGAGTCTAAATGGTAAGACTATCAGAGTCGTTTTCAAAACTTCCTTTTGGATAGCCCACTTGGTTTTTAGTACTTTCTTGGAAGTCTATATACGTCTGATAGAGTGCTTGCTGCGATCGCTGTTGAAAATTGGAGCCAATGACCACCACACCGATTTGTTGGGGATTAATCGGACATTTCAGATAGCCAATGGGCGAAAATTACGGGCTAGCGATCATGGATTGTAATTTTAGTGTACCATCTTAAGTATCAAAGATAATCTTGAGAACACACAGGGTGAAACCCTTTCTGCTTTGCTTGTTTCTATACTTTGACTTTTTCCATAGATGGGTACTTGATTGAATTTAACATTCAATCAAGTAATTATCATAAACAGTAGTATTTGGCAAGATCATGAAAATTGTATTGGTTTGTACAGAAAAGTTGCCTGTACCTTGTGTTCGTGGGGGTGCAATCCAAACCTATATTGACGGCATTTTACCTTACTTAAGTCAAGAACATGACGTGACCGTTTTTTCAGTCAGCGATCCGAATTTGCGAGACCAGGAAATTCGCAATGGTATTCGGTATCAGCGAGCAACACCAGGAGACTCTGATTTTTATTATCAAGAAGTCGCTAATTTTGTAGCCCAAGAATCCTTTGATTGGGTGATTTTCTATAACCGACCTAAATATTTACCTATGGTGGCTGATGCCGCACCCAATAGTCGTTTTCTTCTGAGTATGCATAATGAAATGTTTCATGCTAAGAAAATTACGCCTGAACTGGCTCATCGCTGTCTCGATCGCGTCGATCGTGTGGTTACCGTGAGCCAATTTATTGCTGATGGAATTGCTAATTTATTTCCAGGTTATGAGCATAAACTCCAACCGGTTTATGCGGGAGTCGATCTAGAAAGATTCCAGCCTCGATGGGCATCGGGCGTACAAGAACGTCGATCCAGCTTATTGGCTGAACAGAATTTAGAAGACCGAAAAGTGGTTCTTTACGTTGGACGTTTAACGGATAAAAAAGGCCCCCATATTTTGCTGAGTGCTTTTCCTGATATTCTAGAACAGCATCCGTCTGCTATTCTTTTATTGGTAGGCAGTAAGTGGTACGGAAAAAATGAAGAAAATGAATATGTACGTACTCTGAAAAAACAAGCACAAGAATTAGGAGATGCGGTACGTTTAACGGGTTTTGTTTCACCCGATCGAGTTCAAGACTATTTTCTATTAGGTGATATTTTTGTTTGTGCTTCTCAGTGGCAAGAACCGTTAGCTCGTGTTCATTATGAAGCTATGGCTACTGGATTATGTATTCTAACTACAGTACGCGGAGGAAATGCAGAAGTCATTATTCCAGAAAAAAATGGTCTACTGATTACAGATTATGAAAATCCAGACGCATTTTCCCAACCGATTAACTCCCTTTTATCTAATCTCGATTTAGCGGAAGATATGGGACGAAATGGCCGGCACTTAAGTGAGATAAATTATAGTTGGTCTCGCGTAGCTTCAGA
The DNA here is from genome assembly GCA_002340255.1 of Cyanobacteria bacterium UBA2566. Taxonomy (GTDB): domain Bacteria; phylum Cyanobacteriota; class Cyanobacteriia; order Cyanobacteriales; family Desertifilaceae; genus Roseofilum. The sequence continues at coordinate 13,322 of DDLS01000188.1, read as the reverse complement.
TATTTTAAGTATTCTAGATCGCTAGAAACTTAGTATTTAGCGATTAGCTCTTTTATGAGTGAAGGTATAGCAGTGAACTCGTTAAGGTAGGATGGTTAAGTTATTGTTTGAGGCAATAAGCACTCTAGCAATAGAAACTGTCCTAGCTCTCCCTTCCACTGCTATATAATTCCAAGAAAAGTGGAAATGGGTAGAAGTTTGAGTATTCATCTCGCTGAGTGCTGATTTTTTTATCGGTTGGATGAAACCACTACATCTTGGAGAGCGCTTTTCCCCAATTTTTATACCAATCCCGAAGCCAACCGTTTTTCTTCTTGCGATTAGATCGCTTGTGGCGTTTAGTATATTCCCTAGTGGCTCTATGTTGTTTATTACTTAAGCGTCTGACTAGCTTTTCTATCGGTCTTAAAGACTTAGATTGCTTTTTACGTTTCTTTTTTTTATCCTTAGTTTTGGTGGATTTTCCATGGATAAGATCGGGTTTACCACCAAATTTGTCTTTACTGCGTAAAACAACAATTTTGTCTATGCCTTGGGGGACTTTAATCTTCGTTTTTCGTTGAATTTTAGCTTTAGATTTTTTGGGTTGAGTTTGAGGTGCAGAAGTGGGCATAAAGGGGAGTTGACTGGAGGGAGAAAATTGCCAGGTAGCTCCATAAATTTGACCTGAGTTACTCTGGAGGGTGAGATCGCCGGCTATTTCTCCCGATCCGTCATTGAGCGGCCAATATCCCACTAAACCCGGTTCATCCCCAGCTAGACGGTGAAACCGATGGTTACCAATCTCTTTAGAAGTTCGTGCCTTATTCCAGAGACGGACTTCACTCATTTCTCCCTGAAATCGAGTTTGGCCAAATAAGCGCCCTATTTGCAAGGGAACTTCTGTATTGGGATGGACTTGTTCCGGGAGGGGTTGAGTACCTTGGAACTCTCCATCGATATAGAGGATGGCTTGTTGATTGTCAACAACTAAAGCTAGATGATGAGAGTTGCGATCGCTTAAATTAATCGTAGATTCCCATACTACTGGGGCTTGAGCAAACAGAAATCGAATTTGTTCTTGATGACTCTTTAGTTTCAGGTAGGCCAATCCATAGCTATAATTATGCTGCCGCGAACCTCGACCGACAATATAGTATCGAGTACCGGGTTTAACTTCCCTGAGCTTGATCCAGACCTCAAGGGTGAGACTATCGCTTAAATTAAAGCACTCTGCAATGCCGCAATCAACATAATCATCTTTGCCATCAAACGCTAAGGCTGCTTCCTCCACATCTTGAACTGTTTGCACTAATGCTAGACTCTTCTTTTTTGAAGGGATGGCTTTTTTTCGAGCTTGAACTCTGTGAAAGGAACGAACTCCAGACAAGTGATAATTCTTATTGAGTTGAATTTCCTCTAATCCATTGCCCAGAACAGGATCGGTCTTCATCTGTTCATCCACAGTTGGGACACTATCATTGCTCTCAAGAGCGATCGCCTGTTCTAGATGGCAGTTAATCAGATCGGAGTTTGGAGGAAGGTTCTCAGTCATGATTGATCCGGTTTAGGGTTAGCAACTAACCCCTGTAGTTTTGGGGAATCTAGGCTACAGGGGAGGATGAACATTACAACGATTTTAGAACAGCTTGGATACGCTCTTGCTGTAATTTTTGGCAAAATCCTTGAGCCAACCATTCTTTTTCTTGCGATTAGAACGCTTATGGCGTTCAACATAAGTATGAGTTGCTTCATCCTGACGCTTCGCCACTTTCCTTACGTATTTCTCGTAGGGAGAGAGGTATTTCGATTGCTTTTTCCGTTTCTTCCGTTTCTTCCGTTCCTTAGATTTAGCCGACTTGCCATAGAGAGTCTCGGGTCGTCCACCAAAATCTTCATCACTCTTGAGAACAGTAATACTAGTTACAGACCGATCTAGAGGAATCCGTTTTTTGGAGGCTGGTTTTGGCGTAGGTTCTGGTTCTGGTGAGATATCGTTATCTTCATCAGCCGCGGAGAGTTCTAAATCTGTGCTTTGCCAAGTTGCACCATTCATGACACCAGGTTGCGCATTACCCGTTCGATCGGCGATTACATCTCCCTTGCCTTCATCTAAAGGCCAATACGCGACTAGCCCTGATTCATCCCCTGTTAAACGGTAGCCCATAGCTTCTTGAACTTCATCAGCAGTTAATGCCTTATTCCAAATCCGGACATCACTCAGTTCACCCGCAAAGTATTTATCATTATTGCGATTTCTACCCAAAACATAATCCCTAAACACAGTGGTCATCGCATTAACCGCTTTTGAATTTTGTGGCTCCCCATTCAGATAAGTTTGCACCACCTTACCATCATAAGTCACCACCAGATGCTGCCATTCTTGATTCACTTTAGCAATGCGAACCTGAATATCACTATGATAAAAGCGATAAAATCCCCCCATAACATCTATCTGGCATGAATCACTCTCAGTCAGATTATTAGAGCTACTCAGTAACCCAGCATAGTTGGATTGATTTTGGCTCGCTTTCGCCCACAGTTCCACAGACAATGCTGAAGTTTCCCACGCAGAATTGGGAATGGTAACATAGTCATCTATACCATCAAACATTAGAGAAGCAGGGGAGAGGCTTTCTTCTTCCACGTCCGTCTCTTCTGCGGTTGTTTCCGGTTCTACAGGTTCTTCTGTCTCTTCTGCGGTTGCTTCCGGTTCTGGAGCTGGCGTTAAGCTTAAATCTGAAGTTGCCCAAGTTCCGCTATGAACCGTTCCTGTATTCCCATGACTCGTATGGTCCTCTGCGGTAGTTCCGGTCCCTTCATTGAGAGGCCAATAAGCCATTAATCCCTCTTCCTCCCCAGTCAATTGCTGATTCATACTGGCTTTAATCTCCTCCGGAGACCGGACTCGATTCCAAATCCGTACTTCTGCCATTTCTCCTTTGAAGAGATTACCCAATTTATCCGCTTGTGAGCCTAGACGAACGGGCAATTTAGTTACTGTTCCTACTCGACTGGGAGTAGCTTTATTTTCTTCTTCTCCATTGATATAGAGTTTAGCTCCATTGGCTTCATGCTTAAAGGTGACCGCCACATGCTGCCAAATTCCTGTTTTTAACGGTGTACGGCTGGTGAATGCAATCCCTTTGTTAATGAAGCGCAGATTTTGGGGGTATGTATCGAAGGTAAATCCTTCATTTTTGCCACCAATATTTTTGTCTACAATCCGCTTACCTAAAACTTCCGGTTTAATCCAGGCTTCAATGGTGAAGTTGTCCGTTAGGTCTAGCGTCGGATTGGTGGGAATGTTTACATAGTCATCAACTCCATCAAACGTGAGAAGGGTTGTCTCAGTTGAGGTCGTTTCGGAGGGTTCGGCTGTTGCAGGTTCTACTTTTGGCGCTGGTGGGAGTTCTAAATCTGAGGTTTCCCAGGTGGCTCCATTAATTGTGCCGTCATGTCCCTGATTACTTTGGTCGGTTCCTGTTGTTCCTTGTCCTTCATTGAGCGGCCAATAACCCACTAATCCCGGTTCATTACCGGTCAAACGACGGTTCATGTCGTTTTGAATGTCTGCTGCTGTTCTGGCACTGTCCCAAACCCTTACCTCGGTGATGAAGCCTTGGAAACAGTTCTTGGGGTTCCAGGCGCTGCGACCAATATGGAAGGGCAGTTTTGTACTACCAATGGTTGATCGCCCTGAGTAGACATATTCTGTGCCATTTTTGTAGAACTTAATATGTTTATCTGCACCATAAACTACGGCAATATGTTGCCATCGGTTGATGTCGGCTTTCACAGGCTTCCAAGCTTCTTTACCGTGGTAGATACCGAACTGACCGCCATTTGTACCGATTGATCGATCCCAACCCTGATCGTCAGTAGATAAAATATTCTCCCAGCGGTTAATGTTGCGGGTGGGTTTAACCCAAGCTTCCCAAGTGGTTGCGGGTAGGGCGCTCGGTTGAGCATCTAGAGTGGTGGCAATATGGTCATCTTCTCCATCGAACATGAGTGCTGACTGCTCAGAAGTCGGTTCTGTTTGAGTCGGAAGTAATTCTTCCTCTGTCCAAGTTCCTCCATGAAGGGTTCCTGGGTGGTTATTTGAGGTTTTATCGGCTAGGGTTGTGCCGCTACCATCATTCAGAGGCCAGTAGCCTATTAATCCTTCTTCTTCTCCTGTTAAACTCTGGTGCATCGTTTGTTGAATCTCGTTGGGGGAACGAGCAATCTTCCAAATGCGGACTTCAGCGATTTGTCCCTGGAAGTGTTTCTGTTGAGCATCATCAGAGTAGGCGATCGCAATTGTATCTTGCCAGTCAAAGTCAGACGTATGCTTAGTTCCACTAGCTACTAATTGCCCATCAATATAAACTTTTTGACCACCAATAGAAGCGCCAAAAACATGCGCTACATGATGCCAGGTATTATCCGCTAAGTTCAAACCAGAGCTGGAGATGATTTCGTGATTCCAAATGCGAGTTTTGATATTTCCACTACTCAGATAAAGATGGCGATCGTGGCCTCCCCAATCTGGACTTTTTACCACAGAAAACAAACCACAGTTTGGAGCATCTGTTTTAAACCAAAACTCGTGCGTGACTTCTGTTTCTGGTTCATTTAGAGCAATGGTGATGTAGTCATCTGTGCCATCGAAGGTAATAGCACTCGACTTGGCTGTTAGTGCTGTTTGCCTTTCTGGGGCAGCAGCGAGTTCTAAATCTGAGGTTTCCCAGGTAACTCCAGTTCCCTGAGTGGTGCCATTGTGTCCATGACCGCTCTTATCGGTGACTGTGGTTCCCGTACCTTCATTTAGGGGCCAATACAGCACTAATCCCGACTCATTTCCTGTCAAAGCGCAGTGCCTATTATCCTCAATTTCTTGGGGGCTGCGTATGCCATCCCAAATCCGAACCTCTGACATTTGCCCGCGGAATGCTTGGTTAACATCAAAGGAACCCGCCACGCTGTCTTGTTCTTGACCTAAAATCAGAGCACCGCCGTTGGGAATCTCTCTACCTTTGGCAAGAGTGCCTGAGAATACTGCTTCTCCATCTTTGTAAAGCTCGACCTTTCCGGTACTGCTGTCCCAGGTCATTGCACAGTGATGCCATTGACCATCATTAAAGGCGATCGCACTATTGATGTTTGCATCGCACACGTATGGATGCAAACTCCGATAGTCGAAGAGGAGGAAGGCATTGCTAGAGCTTTTAGCTGAATAGGATATGGGGGTTCCCGAATTCTGATGATTGGTTTTTAACCATAGTTCAACCGTTAACCTCTGAGCGGGAAATGAGTTGAATGGATTGAGAATCACATAATCTGTGGGTTTCTTGGTATTAGCAAAGGCCAATACAGGGCGATTGAGAGGTGCCGTTTGCCTTTCTGGGGCAGCGGCGAGTTCTAAATCTGAGGTTTCCCAGGTTGCCCCGTTAATGGTGCCATTATTTCCATGACCACTCTTATCGGTGACTGTGGTTCCACTTCCCGCGTCTAAGGGCCAGTATCCGACCAATCCCGCTTCTGAGCCGGTCAGTCGCTGGTGCATCAATTCCTGGATCTCTTCTTGGGAACGAGCTTTATCCCACAGCCTGACTTCGGCGATTTTTCCATTGAAGAAAAATCCCGGATTTCCTTCGGTGATTCCTGCACCAATGCGTAGAGGATATTGGCTGTTGATCAGGATTTTTGATGGGACGGGGTTCCCAGAAGGTTCTCCGTTGATGTAGAGTTTCATGGTGCTGCCGTCGTAGGTAGCTGCCACATGAGTCCAGGTATTGAGTTCTACATCTGCACCTTGTAAGGCAACCCATCCTCCATTTCCTGTCCAGAATTGCCATTTGTTGTTGTTTCCTGCATAGAGGAGATACCCCCCTAATGCACTGCTGCCTTTAGCGGTGCGACAGGTTACGGGCGATCGCCATTGCCCTTGTCCTCCTTCTACTTTTGCCCAACAGGACACGGTAAATTGAGCAGGGTTGAGTTTTTGTTTGTAGGGAACTTCGATATATTGGTTACTGCCATTAAAACTGGCGATCGCTTGAAGCGTTTCTTGTTGAAGGACAGGTGGCTCAGAACTCTGTTCTTCTGGAGGAGCATAGGGTTGAAGAAAATCAAGGGTTTCTTTTGCCCAGGTAGCTCCATAGATTGTACCTTTACGATCCTGATTCGTGTGGTCTTGTACTGTTTTTCCACTCCCTTCATTAAGAGGAAAGTAGGCGACTAATCCTGGCTCATCTCCTGCCAAGCGATGCCCCATTCCCTCTTCAATCTCCTCGGCTGTTCGCGCTCTATCCCAAATTCGGACTTCACTGAGTTGACCGGCAAAATAAGTATTGTTACTCCGGTTTCTACCCAATTTATATACCTTAAAGACCGTTTGCATAGAATCAATGGCCTTTGTATTTTTCTCTTCCCCATTCAGATAGGTTTTGACCGTTTTCCCGTCATAAGTAACCGCTAGATGTTGCCATTCTTGTGCCAGCTTGCCAATTTGAACTTGAACACTATGCAGTAAACGGTAATATCCTCCCCCCACATCAATTTGGAATGAACCCCTCTGTGTGGTATTCGAGTTGCTGATTACACTGGCATAACCCGGTTGTGCTTTACTGGCTTTAGCCCAAAGTTCTACGGAAAAAGTGGAGGCTTCCCACTCGGTAATGGGGACTTGAAGATAGTTATTTCTGCCATTGAACGTCAGGACAGATTGCTCTGAAGTCTGCTCAGTTTCGGGTGCAGAAGGTGTGAGGATATCGAGCGTTTCCTGTGCCCAAGTAGCACCATGAAGGGTTCCGGGATTGCCTTTACCCGTTTTATCCTCTGCACTTGTGCCACTTTCTTGATTCAAAGGCCAATAAGCGACTAATCCCTGTTCGTCTCCCTTGAGTCTCTGGTGCATCGAGTTCTGGATCTCTTCTTGGGAACGAGCCTTATCCCACAGCCGCACTTCAGCAATTTTACCATTGAAGAAGTAGGTGGGGCTACCTTCTGTCATTCCAGCCCCAATCCGTAGAGGATACTGGTTATTGATCAGGATTTTCGATTGGACAGGGCTTCCAGAGAGTTCTCCGTTGATGTAGAGTTTCATGGTGCTGCCGTCGTAAGTAGCCGCCACATGAGTCCAGGTGTTTAGGACTACATCTGCACCTTGCAAGACAACCCATCCCCCGTTTCCTGTCCAGAATTGCCATTTGTTGTTGTTGCCTGCATATAGGATATATCCTCCTAATGCACTGCTTCCTCTAGCGGTGCGACAGGTTACGGGCGATCGCCATTGCCCTTGTCCTCCTTCTACTTTTGCCCAACAGGATACGGTAAATTGGGCGGGGTTTAGTTCTTTTTGGCAAGGAACCTGAATGTAGTTATTGCTACCATTAAAGCGGGCGATCGATTGTAAGTTACTCATAATGTTTAATGTCCTATCTTGTTAGGTTAAATCAATGGAATAACTTGGACTGGATTTGTTCAAGAATTCCGTATCAAATTAGTCTCTCTCCGTACTCTTTACGCTCCAAAATAGTTGCCACCGAAGTCAAGATCCTAGCCGCTAATAAAATTCCGATCAGAATAAAAATCCACAACAAGTAGGGCAAAACCGGAATATCGCTGACCATATCATTCACGACCTCGGTGTGAATATCTTTGATCCATTGGAAGTGATTTTGATATAAAAAAGTATACAGAACAATTACTTCGCTTACCAATAATACCGAAGAAAATGTTCGGAGTACAACAACGATAGCCAGAGCAAATTTGTCCACCGTTATTTCAAAAGCATGGGTTCGTTGTCGGAGGTAAGGAAGCAGAATTTGGTTGTATTCATCAATAGCCTGAAAGAATTCATTAATTGATGCTATAATGTTATCTGGCTCTAGGCTTCTTTTTAAAGCACGGCGATCCGATTGTTTATTGTATTTTTTAATGATTTTCAAGGTATCAAAATCATCAATTAGATATTGCATTGACCCATCTAGCGTTAGGAGAGATCGCGTGATTTTCAGGAATGACCAGTTACTAGGAATACGATATTTAATGGCTACCTTTGCAATTTCAGAAGTGCCCCCACCTAAAGACTTTTCTTTGTAGCTCACTCCTTTGAGTGCCGACTTAGCGGCCCATTGTTCCGTCGCTTTTGCCATTTCTGCTCTGACTCTTGGCATATTCGCTTTGGGAATATCTAGTCCAATGCGAATATTGTAATCAGAAGCTTTAGCGAAATCCCTTTTTTCCAAAGCTTTAACATAGTTCAAGTAATAGAGTCTTAGATCGCTATCCAAAGAACCTACACTACCCATATCAATTAAAACCAACTTGTTATCACGCAACAAGATGATATTCCCCGGATGCAGGTCAGCATGATATAAGTTATCTTCAAAAATCTGTCGGTATAAGGATAAATAGAGTTTTTCCCCTATAGTTTCACGGTCTACTTTATTTTCTTCTTCCCATTGGCGAAATCTTGCCGGGTCTGTTTGATAAACCTTAATGTAGTCAGCCATGAGTACACCGGGGATATATTCCATGACCAAAACCTTGGTTCGAGTATATTTATCATAAATTTTAGGAACTTCTATTTTATGTTCTTTGAGAGTTTTTTTCATCCGACGAGCATTGGATGCTTCATAACGATAGTCCAACTCCTCATTAAGAACTCTTTCCAATTCCGCAACTGCTTCATCTAAAAGAAGAAAACTACCTAGATCGGTTTTTGAGTATAAACGAGCTACAATTTTGATCAAACCCAAATCTCGTCGAAAAGATTCATCTAAACCTGGACGTTGCACTTTAACAGCAACACGAGTTTTTTTACCGCGTAAAACAGCAGTGTGAATTTGTGCAATAGATGCGGCAGCTAAGGGTTCTGGATCAAAATCGTCAAAAATCTGCTCTAGGGGAACTCCTAACTCCGATTCAATGGTAGAACGAACAATTGAGGTGGGGAAACCTACAGCTTCAAACTGGAGGCGGGTTAGTTCATCGCAGATTTCTTCTGGAAACAGATCGCTACGAAGTGCCAAAAGCTGACCGGTTTTTACCCAAAATCCACCTAAATCTTCAAAAATCTCCCGTAACTGTTCTGCTGTTTTCTGTATATCCGATTTCCCAGCTCTTTTCCGCAACTGTACTTGCAGGAAAAAAGTCACAAATTGTTTAATGATGTAAAAAAGAGAAACACGACGGGACTCCAATTGCTCCAGGTCTAGAACTTTTACTTTTTTTCGACTTTTACCTGTAATTAGTGGTGTGGGGATATCTTTTTTGTTAACCATTCTTAAGAAGAAAGTTATTATTCAGAAACATAAACAAATCCATCCGATAAATAGAATATCATAGTCTCGGATGGATTAAACATTTCCTGCGGGTATTCCCACAAATCTTTTTCATCAAACCTCTCTCAAGGTTCTACCAATCTTTCTCTTTTTTCTTTTTAACAATCACAATAATGGGCTGGGCATTTTCCCCGACTTGACCATCATCTTTGAGCCGTTCAATTGTATACTGGATTTTCTTGAACAGCTTACCTTCACCGTAGCGAAGATCGTCAATATCATCCTTCTTCGCATTACCAATCTCAAGGATAATTGTGTTTTCTTTTTGTGCAGTTGCCATAATATTTACTTACCCTCATTTATGCATTTAAGGCTTGGGAACATACTGATGCTTTACTGTAATTACACCGTAATTTTAATTACCGAAATCTTCTTTAAAAACAGTAACGAGGATTACGATGATAACCTAGCGATTCCTCGGAGGCTACGGGTGACATTACAGCTTCTCACAACATTTCGATCAACAAAGCAAAAAACTACCTAAAACTTCATCAGCTTGGACATAGCCTTGTTGTAGTTTTTGGGTAGATCTTTTATCCAACCATTCTTTTTCTTTTTATTGGATTTTTCATGGCGATCTCTGTACTCTTTGGAAGCCTCATCATAACGCTTGGCTAACTTGAACACCGCTTTTTCTGAAGGTTTTAAAGCAGATGATTGCTTTTTCTTCTTCTTCTTTTTCTTCCCTCCGATATAGCCACCATCTAGAGTTGTGGGAGTGCCGCCAAAATCTTCTTCACTCTGAAGGACTACAGCTTTTTTGATCTCACCATTACTTGCCATCACTTTTTCCTCCACGTTACATTTTTTTACTGTTTTAGCTAGTCTGCATCTAGCCTTTGGACTATTAAAGCATACAATACGGAAATTGTCGAGAGTCTGTTTTATTATAATGAGGGATGACGAATTAATTTTACACCTTTGGATTGAAGGAAATCCTCCAACACAATCAGAGTATCAAGAGCTAGAATCATTAGCTCTTGAGGATACCGATCGCGCGATCGCCTTTGATTTCACTCCAGAAAGACTAAAAAACCAAATTCCTCTACAAGCGCGTCTCTTTCAAGCTCTAGCCCCCAGCATTTTACAACAGATCCCTAGGATCCCTTATCAACAGTTATATCATACGTTGTGGAATTTGTGGTTACCTCTGGCCATCCAATTGACTGAAGCTCAACAAGAGCTGAATCGGCCGCTAATTCAAGGGATTTTAGGAGGTCAAGGCACGGGAAAAACAAGTCTGGCTATGGTACTGAGCTTAATCTTGAATGAATTAGGGTACAGCTCAGCAAGTTTATCACTCGATGATTTATATAAGACGTATGGCGATCGCCAGCTTCTCAAAACTCAAGACCCCCGTTTCATTCGTCGAGGTCCTCCCGGAACCCATAACATTCACTTAGGTATTGAAGTCCTGAAACAATGTCGAAACTCTCAGTACCCTGTAGACTTTCCTCGGTTTGACAAATCAGCCTATGCAGGGGAGGGGGATAGAACTGAGCCAGAAGTCATTACCCATGGGGATATCATCTTCTTTGAAGGTTGGTTTGTCGGGGTGCAACCGATCGATCCAGATCGGTTAAATTTTGCACCTTCTCCGATTGAGTCTGAAGAAGATCGACAATTTGCCCAAGACATCAATCAAGGTCTGCATAAATACTTACCATTGTGGGATTGTCTAGATCGATTAATCGTTTTATATCCTACAGATTATCAACTGTCTCAACAGTGGCGACTGCAAGCAGAACAAGAAATGATAGCCACTGGAAAACCAGGTATGAGTGAATCAGAAGTTAAAGAATTTGTAAACTACTTTTGGCGCAGTTTACATCCAGAACTATTTATTACTCCTCTTACTCAAAATCCTGAATTAACGGATCTGGTTGTTGAGATTAGCCCAGATCATTCTCCGGGAAGAATTTCTAGTCCTATGCGCTGGTCATATCCGCAAAGCGGAAACGATTGTTAAGCAAAATATCATAACAGATATGCTATAACCTCTTGAGACCAGCTTCACTGAAGTTGATGGTATCCGTCTGGAAACTTTGGTATCAGAACAAGTATTGACTATACCCCCAAAAGAATTTGATTCTTATACTCTTGTAGAATTGGGGATTCGAGTTACAAATCTCTCGCAATCACCTTACCGCTTTATCTTCTTTTACTTAGTGGCGATCGCTCGCCACAACTGAATTCTTACAGTATAACCAATGTTTTTTAATTCAGTAATATTACTGTATCTTCGATCGCCTGATACAGGTAATATCTAGCCAACATCAATGAAAACAATTTTATCGAAGTTGATGGGATTCGCTTTGAAACTCTTGTATCCAAGCAAGACCCAATAAATAAAAAAATGAAATCACATGAACCTTTTAGCAATACTCTCGATCGAGCCAATGGAATCCACCTAGAAATATGGGAACCAAGTTTGATAGTATTACCTATCCCACAAAGAACGCTACCGGAAAGTATTTCTTTTGGATTATGGTTGAAGTTGACTAATCAAACATTAAAACCTTGGGAAATTGATTCCGATCAAATAATCATTCCAGAACTAATAGCGTCTGATGGTAAAATTTTAGAAAGAGAATTAAATACTGACCCTCAAAGAAATGAAGCAAATACACCCTATAAAGGCGATAACTTAGTCAATAGAGTAGTCTATTCTATTTCAAGTTTAATTGATAATCTTACCAGAAGAGGGATTTCGTGGGTGAGTTCTAAAACAGCAATCTTCATATCAATTGTTGCTAAAGTTTGTTGGGAAAAAGATTTACTACAGTTACAGTTGTTAACGAATAGATGTCAAGCTTTAAACAGCTCGTGTTTTGATGCCCTGAACGGAGGAAGTTATCAACTCAGATTCATATACGAATCAAGTAGAGATCGAGCAAAATATCAGCCTAAAGAAGAAATTTTACAGTTGAGAAATACCAAACAAAGAAAAGGCGATCGCTTAACCACTCCTTTTGTCAACCTACGCTTGGTTGAAACCAAACCAAATGATAAAGCCATAGAAGTAGATGGTATTCGCTTTGAAACAACATTACCTGAAACAGTATTAAGCTTGCCAGAGAAGAAAAATGGCATGGAAAAATCAGTACAAATTGGCATTCTGATTACTAATAACAGTCATACTGATTTTTATTTTAGTTTTTACAGCGCGCTAATCCCTGAACTTCTTAGTCCAGATGGACAAACAGTACAGACAGATTACAGTACCTTTCATTTAAAGAGGATATTAGCATCCGATCAGCTTTTATCACTACCAGGAAAAAGCATTACTTTCTTTCCTGATGCTAAATTGTTGTGGAATAGAGATGGAAATTTCAATTTAAAAATAGATGCGGGAGATGGAGGAGATTGGATGTTTGAAAATCTTAAACCCGGTAGATACTGGCTTCGATTGACATATAAAAATGAAGCAACGGAAATAACAGTATGTGACAGAATTCAGAGAAAGAGAACATTGTTCAAAAATCTCTGGAGAGGAATGGTGTTATTACCTCTTATAGAACTACATTTAGAAACTCAGTCATTGTCGTCTAACTAATTTTTGCATTTTTCAACTTGTCAGTTATGTCTATAGCAACTAAAAACATTCTCTTGAAAACACATTCACTATTTTGGCTAGCCACTAGCGTTCTGATTAGTATCACAAGCCAGCCCGTTCGTGCATTCACTCTTACACCTGGCCGCGGCTGGTTTGGATTGAGTAAAGGAGCTAGTCAGAGAGTACACTGAATTTTTTAGGGAGGGTAAATTCAGTAATATTACTGTATTCTTGATCTCCTGATACAGGTAATATCTAGCCAACATCAATGAAAACAATTTTATCGAGGTCAATGATATTCGCTTTGAAATTCTTGTACCCAAGCGGATATTAGCTGTGCCCAAAAAATACCTAATTGAAAGATCGCTCGCCACAACTGAATCCTTACAGTATAACCAATATTTTATAATTCAGTAATTTCACTGTATTCTTGATCTCCTGATACAGGTAAT